>JABDRH010000598.1 GCA_013041835.1 Desulfatitalea sp.
ATCCAAGACGGCCTCATCGAGGCGGTCGGCGAAGAACTATCGGTGCCGCAAGCGGTTCGCTCGATAGATTGTGCCGGAAAATTCGCGGTGCCCGGGCTATTTGACAGCCATACGCATTTGAGCATGCTCACGTTAAGATCCGATGAACAAGTACGGTCGGTGTTTTCGGACTTCGTCAGGCGCGGCGTAACCCAGGTGCGCGACGTGGGCGGTCCGCTGGATGTGATCGGCGCGCTGAGCCGGCGAACGGACAGCGAGGCGCTGGTGGGTCCGGAGATTTTCTATACCGGTCCGATGCTGGAACAAAATCCGCTGACGTGGGCCGACAGGAATGTGATACTGCCCGGGTTCACTGTGGCCATCGACACGCCGGCGGACGTGGACCGCGTGTTGCAGGAGCTGAATCTCGACGGAGCGCAGTTGGTAAAGACGTTCGGACGAATCGACAAGCAGACATACCAGTACCTGTTGCAAGAGGCCGAGCGGCTCTCGCTGCGCGTGGTTCACGACCCCGGTGGTTTGTTTTTTCATAGGATTCCGATGGATGAGGCGCTCGATTGGGGCGTGACCAGCATCGAACACGCGAAAGCGCCCTGGCCGGTGGTGCTGAGGGACGACCTGCGCGAGGAACACGACCGGTTGTTGGCGCAAAACGCCGACCAAGCAACCCAGACCAATTTCAATATGCGGATGTTGAGTTTGGGCTTGGCGTCGATATCTTCCGAGCGGGTCAACTGGCTGGCCGACAAAATGTACGAGAAAAACGCTTATTTGTGTCCGACACTGTACGTTTTCGAATTCATGAACAATGCCGTTATGGAGGAAGTCGGCGAGTACTTCGTCCGCGAACTGGCCGCCCGGGGCGTGCGCATGCTCGTGGGGCAAGACGGCACCAACCCTGATGGCGTGTTCAACGAGATGCTGCGATTAAGGGAATGCGGGCTGAGCGAAGTCGAGATTCTTCGCGGGGCGACCATCTACCCCGCGCAATGGCTGCGCGTTGAAGACCGCCTGGGCGCCATCGCACCCGGCCGGCAGGCCAATCTCATCGCCGTGGACGCCGATCCGCTGGCGGACATCGCCAACATGAAGCAAGTCCACCTGGTCGTGCATCGCGGGCGGATCATCGACCAGTAAGGGTATACATTATTTCTTTCCTGCACCCTTTTCTCTTGCCGCTTTTTTGATTAAAGGCATGATGTTGTAAGGCGAATCCGTGGCGATCAGCTTTGTGAATCCATGCATGGCCAGGATGGAGATCGCGAATACCATGATGCCTGCCGACTGAACGGCCCAGGTCGGATAAGTGGAGTTGATGACGTAAATCACAGGTGCCGATGTCAAGCCCAGCGCGGCCAAGTACATCAGCGGTGTTGAGACCAGGGCGAAAGCGGTCTTCCATCCGTTTAACAATGGGGTGAAGATCACCATCACCACAGCACTCAGGTAGATACCCAAGGTGTTGCTTGCAGCCCAGTGCATGGGGAATCCGCCGAGCAGCAGCGGTTGGTTTCCGTAATAATAATACAGGTGGTCTGATATGTTCAGCAGAACCACCTCAAGGATCGTGTCAACGACCACCGGAATCAGGAACCACAGCCACATCGTTTTTGTGCTGGCGCCCTTTCTCAAGGCAAAGTAGAGACACATCATCAAAATGCCGAAATACATGGTATAGCAAAATATTAACCAGAAAGGCTGATACCGCGTCGCCAATGAAAACACAATTTTTTGCCAGAAAAATTGGCCGTCATGGATGATTGGGAAAAAAACGCCCATCGTCAAATCATCGAATGGCTCGGCCAGATGGCTGATGGCGCCACCGATAAGCAAAAACAACGCAATCGGCTTTCCGGTTTTGCGCCAATCTTTTGCTGCAAAATATATGGCGGGCACCAGAAGAATCCAGACGAAAACAGTCAAAACACCGCCCACCCGGTTGTCAAGGGCATTTTGTTCACCATCCAAGGGCGGTTTTGGATAAAAGTAATTGTTTTCAACGGGTTGACATGCACTTAGAAGGATGGCGGCGAAAACAAGAGCGACCAGCACGCAGAATAGATTTTTATTCATTTTGACGTCTCCTCTGAAAGCACTTCTGCATTTCGTGCAATAGAAATCAGTGTGGCGGCTTACCGAAAGAAGCTTCTGCATTTGTATCGTGTTTTTTTAAATAATTTCGCAGTCGCGGTCGTAAGCGCACCTGCAAAGGTCGCGAAATGATCGTGATATTTAACAGTCTGGCACCTTTCCGTCAAATGGAAAAGCAAAAACTGTCAGATTTGGTGCAAACCATCATCGCCTGCCCCCATGCAATCCATTATTGACCCTATGTCACGGCGCTAACACATGGGTAAGCTGCGGTGTTGTGTAAAAAGAAACAAAAAGTCGACGAGTAGCGGGTTCATTCAATGGGATGGGTTACTTCATGGATGCGTTAGGGCGAAGGAACAGATTATTTATTATATTTGACACGAATTTTGCATGAATCATGGCCAAAATGAATTTACGAGAACACTTTTGCGGAGCACCACCACCGATGATGAGAATATACGAGTGGCGTTAAGAGATGAAAGGACTGGAACTGGGGCTGGAATATTATGACCGGATCGGCCGCCCAATGCTTAAGGATCGGTTTGGTGAACTGATGGATCGTATGGCAGTGGGATTCGCCGGCGCCGGATCGGAATGTCTCGGCTTCGATGATGAGATATCCCGCGATCATGATTGGGGGCCATCGTTTTGTATCTGGCTGACTTCCGAGGATTATCGAAATCATGGCAAAGCGATTCAAGATGCCTACGAATCCTTGCCAAATAGGTATAAGGGGTATGGCCCGCGCATTGCCAGCCCGGGTGAGCAGTTTCGGGTCGGGGCCTGTTCCATTGCAGGCTTTTATGAAACCTACACCGGCTTGAACCATATTCCAGGTGAAATAAAAGAATGGATACGAATTCCCGACGCTTCGCTTGCCATGTGCACCAACGGTCGGGTTTTTACCGATCCATTGGGTGAGTTCACTCGCTGGCGGGAAGCCTTGCTGGCGTTTTATCCGGAAGATATCCGTCTGAAAAAGATCGCCTCCCGTTGCGCTACTGTTGCTCAATCAGGGCAATACAATTTGCCTCGTTCGCTAAAAAGAGGCGATTTGTTTTCAGCTTGCGCATCGCTCACGCAATTTTGTACGGATACCATGACCTTGGTTTACCTGCTCAACAAACGATACGCTCCCTTTTATAAATGGCTGCACCGTGGCGTGAAAGAGCTACCGCTTTTAGGCAAGTGGGCGCATCATTTGGTGGTTGATTTGGTTCAACCCACTGATTTGAAGCGAAAACCTCCAATCATTGAAAGCGCCTGCGCCGTTATTGTCAAAGCGTTAAAAAATGAAGGTTTGAGCGATTCCCCTTCTGACTTTCTTCTTGAACATGCCCATAGGGTTCACGGACTGATCAGAGATGAAGCGTTAAACAAGCGGTTTTCTATCATCAATTGAAAGAGAGTGTTATGGGAAATCAGAAAGCGCTGATCGAAGATATTCTCCGGTTGGAATGGAAATCGTTTCAAAACGTCAAAAATATTGGGGCCAGGGCCGCCTGCCAGAATGATTTTAGTACTTTTTGCATCATGCGTTCGAGTCAGGCGCAGAGCTGGTCCGAAGAAACTCTGGAAAGCTACAGACGCGACCTCATTGAAGCCGAAAACGCCGGCAGAAATCTGCTGTCTGAAAAATATGGCCATATGATGGAATCCACCTCGCCTGCCGAATATGCCAAGATCGCTCACCTATTGCCGGTGATTGCTTCGGATGCCATCACTCTGATCGAGCAAATCGTGACCATTATTATGCAATGGGAAGTAGAACTACAAAAAAAGCACCCATATATTCTCGCACAAGGCAGGCCGCTATTTAGCAAGGAAGACGCACTGGGTGTCACTTCGCTTGAAACTTATCTCAGAGGAGAACTCAAGAGCTTTTCCATCAGAACGCTAAAGCACTACTTGGCACACGTGCGAAAATTGCGACAAGAAAATACAAACGGCTCGGAAATTGTCATGCGGGCTACTGTAAAGCAATATGGTTTCCATTCACTGCAAGAGGCCAACGATAAGATAAAAGCCTCGCGAAGCCTTCAGGGCTCATCCATGACGGCAAACCATCCGTTGAGGGTGTGCAGGCAGGCTGCCGGCTGGCGCCGTACCGAGCCGCCCAATGCCTGGATTAACTGTTCGGCCCGTTTCATGTAACGTTCCAACCCGGTTTGCCGATTTAGAACCACCAAGTTGTTCAACGCCACTGCGTTGGCCGAGGGAACGGCACCATCGTAGGCCTCCTTGGGCCGAACGGGCAAGTCCGGCCGGGTCGCCGGAGTTAGAAAGTAGCCACCCTGATTCGGATCCCAGAAATCCGCATCCATGAGATCCTGCAGATGTTGGGCGCTGTTCAACCAACGGGATTCGCCGGCGTCGGTGCCAAGGGCCGTCAGCCCCATAATTAGATACGCATAGTCGTTGGC
>JABDRH010000599.1 GCA_013041835.1 Desulfatitalea sp.
GTCTCCAGACCGCTATTTTGCCCGCAACCTTACTTTTGGTCAGGAGTCGTAATGCAAAACCGCAGGCGCAAGAATCAGGCACCACCTCCCCATCTCATATTTAATGGTCATGGCCCAACTGGTGTCCTAAAAGAAACCCTCATCAAGACACTGGACCGTTGATTATCTTTAAATAGTTGTTTCTGCCTAACTGTGTAGCGAAGCGGCAGCGATTGCTTTGTGCCCGCTAGCCTATTGGATAACACAACGATTCAAACAAAGGCAACCTCTAATTGCCGAGCTTTGAAGCCTTACGAAGCCTCGTACTTTTCTAGCAAATACCATACCACACATGAGGCAGAAAGGACGAAAATCCGGAACCGGCCACTTTTTTCTAATAAAACAGAATGTTACTTTATGATTGGAAAAGCGTCATACAGCGGAAAACAGGCTATCGGATGGCACGCATGTGCAAATTTTGTAACCGATGTTGCATGCGTGAAAATTTCGTAGTTGGCTAAATGATCGTGCAACACAAATTGCGCCATCATTCAGGATTAAAAAAAAGCTGTTCGGAGATCCTGGCCGTCGCACTTTTTAAATGAACAGCGACAGGGTGTTCGGGTGTTAATTTGATTCTATGAGAAGATCCTCCGATAACTAGAGCGGCGACAGGCTTGCCTTCATGATTGAAAATCGGTGCGCCAACCGCGTTAATCCCAATAATATGTTCCTGATTGTCAAAGGAAAGGCCGCTTTTTCGAATATCCTGAAATTGTTTTTGAAGTATCTCTATGCTGGTAATGGTATTGGGCGTTAGCTGCTTAAGTTTTTTATTCAAAACTCTTTGTCGGACTCTCTCGTTCGAAAAAGCCAGAATCGCCTTTCCGCCTGCAGCGGCATGAATATGAACGACATCGCCGATATTGCTCGTCAGAATAGAAATGTTATTAGCCTCACTGACGTGAGCCACTATGGTACTTCCCCCGGTAAAAACTTCCAAAACAACAGTTTCTTGTATTTTATCGCGTAGTTGTTCCATGATTGGCCTGGCGATATTAATCAGGTCTTTTTCCAGCGATTTTTCAAGCGCCATTCCAAGATATAAAACGGTTGGGCCTAACTGGAACTTTTTGTTCTCTTCATTTTGCTGTAAAAAACCTTTTCGGGTCAGGACATGCATCAATCGATTCACTGTGGATCTATGATATCCTAGTTTATTGCTTACTTCTACCGTTCCCGCCTCCTTGTTGTAAGGTATAAAAGTAGTCAATATTTCCAATGCTTTTTCAACGGCTCTGTGGGTTGTGTTCATGCTCATCGCTTTATTCTATTATTATAATTGTCAGGCTGTGTTTGCCATCCGCACCGAAGGAACACCATTAAACCATCCTAAAATCGTTTCAAAACCATGCAACGAAAAGAGCCAAACCTAATCAAACGATTAGTTTTAACAACCCTATGGTGTTGTCAAGAATAAACTATTATAATCTAAAGTCAACAATATATCACATTTACTTTATAACATTTTCGACAAAGCCATGGAATTTTGGATAACATCCACACTAATCGAGTGATTAGTCTTTGTGAATGTTATCCAAAAGACTCGGGTCATCATGATCAGCCTGGGTAATTGATGATCACCAGCATGCTGGCCGGCATGTTCGCGGCGTTAACGACTTCCCGGCCCTCGTTGGGCTCCAGGTACAAGGTATCGCCTTTTCGCAGGACGAACGTTTCAGTCTTGGATTTTACCGTGATTTCGCCGTCCAGCACATGATACACTTTTTCTAATGGACTATCTTCGTAAGCCCATTCGGCGCCACCGCCGGGTAGAAAGTGGGAAAGCCCCATCCAGAATTTGGTGGCGCCCGTCTCTTCGGTGCCGTGAATACGCATGGCCGTCATGCCAAAATGCCCTGGGGCGGCATAGCCTTTCAGATCTTTTATTTCGACTTTTTTCATGAGTTGTTTTTCCTTATCGCTTTAGTTGAGATATCATTTCCAGCAAGTAGATTCTTTTAACCACCAATGGCCGTTGTCCACATCCGGCCGAGCTCCTGCCTGCATCCTTAAACCCCTTACGGCTAGCCGGCGGTATATCCACCGTCCATGCTCAGAATGGCGCCGGTCATGAAATCAGACGCTTTGGCGCACAGATAAATAACCGTACCGACAAAATCTTCCGGCTCTCCCAAACGGCCAATGGGGATTCTTCTGAGAAAATTTTTGTAAAAGGCCTCATCGTCGAACATCCACTGGGTCAAGGCGGTTCGAAACACCGTCGGCGCAATGGCGTTGACATTGATGCCGTGCTGTCCCCACTCGCATCCCAGTGACTTGGTGAGCAAATGGATCGCACCCTTGGAGGGGCTGTAGGCCGAATAGTTGGCCATTCCCAGCTCACCACGCGCCGATCCGAGCAACACCACCTTGCCGCCACGCCCCTGGGCGATCATGACCTTTCCGACTTCTTTGCAGAACAGGTAGGTTCCCTTGACATTGGCGTCCATGATCATCTCCCACTCGTCCACCGGTTGTTCGGTGATGGGGCCCGGTTTGTTCACGCCGGCGGCGGTAATCAGAATATCGATGCCGCCGAAGGCTTCCTGGGTGGCGGCAACGATTCGTTTCACGTCCTCGTGGTTGTCCGGCCGGCCGTCGACCCATGCCGCCGTGCCACCCGCCGCTTTGATTTCCTCGACCAGCGGCGCCAGGGTCTTCTCGCTTCTCCCGGTGGCCATGATTTTCACGCCGGCCTTGGCCAGCCCCTTGGCGACAGCCGCGCCGAACCCACCGGTCGCCCCGGAGATCAACGCGACTTTTCCCTGTACATCAAACAATGAATTTGTTTCTTGCATACGATGCTCCTTTAATCGCCTGTCGGCATAATGCCGGCATCAGCGTTTGATAGCTTAAGATTGGTTTTGACCACGCTTAACGTCCAATGGAAAAGATCAATGGTCACCATAGGGGTAGACGCGATCGGCAACGTTGTTCAGTTGGTCTTCATCGATCTCGGCAACGGCGCGCACCATTGATCCGTCCCCCATGTACCAGCGGATCGGGAAAGCCATGAACTTGAAACATTTTCCAACGACTTTCTCCAAATCGCCGCCCAGGTTTTCGATACCCACGATACCGTTGCCCACCATATGCTTGTGGCACGGCTCCCACGTTCCCGGCTGTCCGGCTGCTTCTAGTGCTGATTTATTTAATGAAGAACGCCATTGGCTACTTTCCACCGAAGGCATCATCGGAAATATCCAGCACCGCGCTGCCCGGATCGCTTACCGCCGCCATGCGACCCTGGGTGACGGGCAGGATGGATTCCACAAAAAATCGGGCGGATTGGAGCTGGCCTTCATAAAAGGCCACATCTTTTTTCTTGGCCCCTTTGGCCAAAGCTTCGGCGGCAATCGCGGCCCGCCACAACACCATCCAGCCCATGACCACATCGCCGGTGACGTGTAAAAACGGCGATGCATTCGCGATGCGTTTCAGAGCTTCCGGCGTTTTGGCATCTTGTGCGATCTGTTGACTGAGCAATGCAAACCCGTCGACCAGTTCCTCGAAACGATTTGCCAAACCGCCGACGGCATCAACCCCTTTGGCGAACTGAAGGGTTTTCTTGATCTCCGCCAGCATATCCGTGAACAATTGACCGTTTTTCATCCCGAGTTTACGCCCGATCAAATCAAGGGCCTGAATACCGTTGGTCCCCTCGTAAATGGGGCAGATCCTCACGTCGCGAAGAAGCTGCTCCATGGGATAATCACAGGTGTAGCCGTAACCGCCGAACACCTGAAGGCCCATGCTGCACATCTCCACGGCGCGGTCACTGCCATAGCCTTTGGCCACGGGGATCAAAACATCGATCAGGTTCTGGAAACGCTCCTTTTGCGCCGCATCTTCGGCGACATGTTTTTGGTCTTCGCAATTGGCGATATAATAGATCAGGCTGCGGAAGCCCTCCAGATACATTTTCATGGTCAACAGCATCAACCGCACATCCGGATGATTGATGATAGCCACCGGAGCGCCGCCCTTGACGCCGGCCTGAGCGCTCTGCACGCGCTTGCGGGCGTAGTCCAAAGCATACAGATAGGCCGAAGAGATGCTGCTAAGGGATTGGGATGCCACCAGCAGGCGTTCTTCGTTCATCATGACGAACATTTCGGCCAATCCCTTGTTCTCTTCTCCCAGCAGGGTTCCGATACAGTTGCCTTTTTCGCCCAGCGCCATGGAACATGTGGGACTGCCGTGAATGCCCATTTTCTCTTCAATGCCGGTGCAAAACACATCGTTTCGCTCCCCCGGGCTGCCGTCGGGATTGACATGAAACTTGGGCACCAGAAACAGCGATATGCCGCGACTGCCTTCGGGGGCCCCCTCGATTCTGGCCAGCACGGGATGAATGATGTTTTCAGTCAGGTCGTGCTCGCCACTGGTGATGAATATTTTATTACCAGTGATGGAATATGTGCCGTCCGGATTTTTTCTGGCCACTGTCGTCAGCGCGCCAAGATCCGATCCGGCTTCGGGTTCGGTGAGCAGCATGGTGCCGCCCCACTTGCCGGTATACATGTTCTTCAGGTAGGTTTCCTTTTGTTCCGCCGTGCCGAACAATTCCACAAGCCGCGCGGCGCCGTGGGTCAGGCTGACGCACAGCAACAGCGCCATGTTGGCGCCGATAAAGTAATCCCGGGCCGCTATGGCAATGGTTTCCGGCATGCCCTGACCGCCCCATTTCGGGTCCCGGGTCAACGCCATCCATTCACCCTCTCGCAATAGCGCCCACGCGCGATGGAACTCTTCCGGCGTGGTGACAACACCCTTTTCGAACTTGCACCCGACCTCGTCTCCGATTTTAAAGGTTGGCAAAATCTCCTTAACGGCAAGATTGCGGGCTTCGGTGATCACCATGTCCACGACTTTTTTCGGAAACTCCGCGAACCTGTCATGCTGAGCCAGATCGCCAACTTTGAATTGTTCGTGAAGTACAAAATCGATGTCTTTTCTGTCTGCAATGACCTGCGCCATAATGTGTCCTCTTTCTTTTTTTTCTTAGATACCTTTTCCGATTTTGCGAACGTAATTACCGGTATGAACCGATTTTGCCATGGAACGCGCCAGACGCTACGGGTCGCATAGCTCATTGGGCTGGCCTTTTATCACAAAATACGGATTATGGCAAAAGCCGACATCGCGTTGGCCCCAAGTACCAGCGGACAAATTTCCAGCCTGACCTTTTAAGGATCAAAATCCATTTTAATGTATTGATATTGCAATTGAATCCGTTTGGTCCGCATCCCACAGGGAGCACCCAAAAGGAATCTCACCGTTCACATCAACGGACGGCACCGCCTCAAGCGGCTGTCACCCGCGTTTTCCAGAGGCGGTGCCTTGTTTCATGACGCGTCATCACAAAGGAATCAAGGAACAAACGCCTTCTTCGAATTCCACAGCGAACGCAGGCCCTTGACCACATCATCGACACCCAGCTTCTCCGTCTCGTCAGGGGCGACCTTAACATCGGATGCCACGGGTGTGTAGGCCAAATTACACGAGTTCTCAAGCATCGCCCACGAGTGAACATAGCCGATGAAAAAGATGTGCCGAAGGAGGCGCTTTTCTCCCCATGTCTCGCGCGCTTGCGCGAACAATTCATCGGTCATCGTGTTTGTAAAACAGGCCTCGACAAACTTAAGCGTCAAGCGTTGCTCTTCACTCCAGAGCGCCGAGTCCGGATAAGCCAGCATGGCAAGCTGCGCGGGATCCCAGCCTTCCGCGGTCTTGGGAGCGGACAATCCAAGTTTGGCCATCAGCGCGGACATCCACTCGCATCCGGCAAGCCTGCCGACGGCGTGGCAGATCAGATTCATGGAACCGCCCGAAATGCCTTGAAAGTCCGGCGCAAGAATTCCGATGAGCGCATTCTCATAGATGCTTGCGACGGCCTGCATCTCCGGATCGTTCGTCAGCACCAACCAGCCGTCGCTTGGCGGGATCCTTCTCAGGTTTTCCTTTGCCGCCGCCTTCTCCTCGTCATTCAGATGCGGTATCGTATCCACGTCTTCATCACAGCGAATGATCGGCAGCCGGATTCCCTTGGGTTGCTTGCTGAGCTGCGGTTTGCCTTTTTCCATTATCGTCTCCTTATCTGTAATTATAATCTGGGTCTTGATAATACCTTCTCTCATTTGGATGTGTACAATTTTAGGAGTTGTCACCCAACATCATCTTGACAATGGACCCTTCGGGCACATGCGCCCAATCCGACTTTTCTATCTTTTTGTACATCTCCTTCAATTCCCCGCGTATGGCCGGGATATCGGCATCCGGATCATCCGTTGCATGGAAGTGGTAGCCGGGTTGCCCAGGCCCTGGCCCGGGCGGAAGACCGGCTTTTGCCGCTTCTTGGACGGCAAAGATAAACTTCTCGTGCGCGGCCATGTGCTCCGGGGCGCCAAGGGCCCACTCCATGAACCGTTCCACGTCCGGGAAAGTATAGTACCAAAAGGTGAAACGCTGCTGCTCGTTCATTCCCCGAAAACTGGGTCCTATCATGCGCAAACCTTTTGAAAACATATTAAAGGAGAGCATCTTTCCCGTATTGAGCCAGTTTTTTTCGATCGCCGCTATCTCCTTTGACATATCCAGTTCTGACATCCACTGGGGACATGGTCCGATCTGCCCTCTTAAAAACATGGCCGTCCTCCTATCGGTTGGAAGTTGCTTTTTTTTTAGTTTTTCTTTTTAAGCCGCTGATACTCGTTCTAATCACCAGGAGATCAGCCTCAGAAGGCCATGTCAGGAATCTTCCCTGAAGACGTGTCTTGCCTGCTGATCGGCTTTTTTTCCGACTATAAGAACGGAAAACTGGCGTCCACATCTTCCCTGAGCGCTTTGGCGACTTCCGGAAACATCTCCCACCGGGCTTTGTACAGTTCGATGATCCTGTCTTCGGTGTCGCCGGGTTCATCGGGTGTGATGATGTCGAACGCCTTGACACGGGAGACCATCTTGCGCAGCATCGTCGCTTCATCACCCTTGCCGTGCGGATCGAGCATGTGCGTCCGATACGCCTCAAGGTCCCTGAATTTCAAGCACCCTGCATCGTGGTAGCCGTCTTGTGGATTCCCGAAATAGCGGCCTGCGATCCAGCTTTCAATAAAGGGTTTTGTGGCGAATTCCGCTTCAAGCGCCGCTATCCGGGCGGCCATCTCCTCATTTGAAGGAGCGCGTTTGAGTCCATGGAGACCAATGTGATAAATAGCCATTAGTTACTTTCTCCTTTTCTATTTCCTCAAAACTTAGACAAGACACCTTCACCTGAGCGGCAAGGCAGGCCGACCCATTAGGCCATGAACGCGGCAGTGGCCATGGAATCCCACAGCGAAAGCAAGCCATCTTTCACTTTTTCATCAAAATCCAACCGTTCCTTGGGGTCGGGTGGCAACACCGTCTGTTTTTCACCCACCCCTACCGTGGGTACCCACTTCAGATTGCAGGCGTTCTGAACCATCGCCCAAAACTGAACGTAGGACATCCAGCGGATGTATCGCAGGATGCGTTTCTCTCCCCATATCTCGCGTGCCTGCTCGAACAATTCATCGGTCATCGTATTGTTGAGACAAGCGTGCGTAAACTTGATGGTCAAACGCTGCACATCCGTCCAGATCATTGAATCCGGGAAATCCAGCATGCCGAACTGAACCGGGTCGAAATCCTTCTGCCCCGTGGCCTTGGCCATGTTCACGGCAACTTTGGCCATGGCGGCGAACATCCATTCATTTCCAAAATGCCTTGCGACGATGAGGCACATCAGGTTCATGGGGCCGCCCGGAATCATTTGCGTATCCGGCTCAAGAAGTACGATGGAGGCGATCTCGTCGATACGTGCAATGGCCTGCAGTTCCGGGTCGTTTCCCAATAAAAACCAGCCGTCGCTTGGCGGCACCCTTTTTTGGTTTTTCTTCGCCACAGCCTTCTCAGCGTCGGTCAGATGGGTCAATGCGTCGATGTCCGCATCGGTGCGCGCCATCGGCAACCGGGCGCCTTGTTGCTGTTGGGTCAGTTTTGCGTCAGTCATACTAGTGTCTCCTTTGGATTACTTTTGGGGATTGTTGTTTACCACTGTGCACAACGTTTATGCTTTTTCGTCCGTTTTCGTTAGCTCGCATCCCGCAGCGTTTGTCCGCCGTCGACCGTCAGGCAGACGCCGCTGATGTAATTGGCCAAGCCGGATGCCATGAACAGAACCGCCTTGGCGATATCGTCGGGATAACCGGGGCGGCCCAGCGGCATCATGTTGGTC
>JABDRH010000602.1 GCA_013041835.1 Desulfatitalea sp.
CCATGATACGGGACTTGAGATCCGCTTCAAATCCCGCCATGACCGCGATGACGACAATCAGCGCGGTCACGCCAATAGCCACACCGGCAATGGACAAAAGCGTGATCAAAGAAAGGATGGTGCGTCCGGGTTTGGGTTTGAAATAACGTCGGCTTATGAAAAAATCAAATCGCATGGGCCGTCTGTCCCCACTTGCATCGCGAAAGCGTTCAGATCAGCGTCCTTTGGGCTTCATGTGGGGAAAGAGTATCACCTCCCGAATCGACGGTGCATCTGTCAACAGCATGGTCAACCGATCGATGCCGATCCCCTCGCCGGCCGTGGGGGGCATGCCGTAGGAGAGTGCATCGATATAGTCCTCGTCCATCAAGTGAGCCTCCTCGTTGCCCTCCCGGCGGTCCATCACCTGTTGCAGAAACCGCGCGTGTTGGTCTTCGGGGTCGTTGAGCTCCGAGAAACCGTTGGCAATTTCAAATCCGGAAATGAATAATTCGAAGCGCTCGGTCAACTCAGGTTCCCTTTCGCTGCGGCGCGACAGGGGGGAGACCTCCACCGGATAGCCGGTGATAAAGGTCGGCTGTATCAATTGCGGTTCAACTAAAACATCGAACAGCTTGGTAATGATTTTGCCGACAGAGCGGGTCTTGGTCAACTGCACGCCCTTGGTCGCGGCAAAATCCAGCAGCGCCTGGCGGTCGTTCAGGTATTGGGGATCCAATCCGCCCAAGGTATGCAATGACTCGCTCAGGGTCAGGCGTTGCCAAGGCCCTTGCAACCCGATGGCATGGCCCTGGTAAGTTATTTCCGTGGTGCCCAGAACTTGTTGCGCCACCGCTGCGAACAGGGCTTCGGTAAAGGACATTAGGTCGTTATACGTGGCGTAGGCTTGGTAAAATTCCAGCATCGTGAATTCAGGATTGTGCTGAGTGGATACGCCCTCGTTACGGAAGTTGCGGTTGATTTCGAAAACACGTTCGAAACCGCCCACCACCAGCCGCTTCAAGTATAATTCCGGTGCGATGCGCAAAAACAGATTCATGTCCAGCGCCTGGTGGTGAGTGACGAAGGGAGTGGCTTCGGCCCCGCCGGGAATGGGCTGCATCATGGGGGTTTCCACCTCCAGGAAGTCGCGGGCCAGCAAGAAGTCCCGTATGGCTTGCACGATGCGGCTGCGCAGGACAAAGATGCGGCGCACCTGTTCATTCATGATCAGGTCCACATAGCGTTGACGATATCGTTTCTCGGGATCTTTCAGGCCATGAAACTTTTCCGGTAAGGGGTGCACCGCCTTGGACAAGAGGGTAACCTGTTCGGCCATCAGGGTCCATTCACCGGTCTTGGTTTGAAACACGCTGCCGGTCAGACCGATAAAGTCACCGATATCAAGCCGTTTGAAAAGCGTATAGGCCGCATCGCCCAGCTTGTCTTTACGAATATAGGCTTGCATTTGTCCGGATCGGTCGCGAAAGCGCACAAAGGCTGATTTGCCGAAGCTGTTGATTGCAATCATGCGCCCGGCGACGGTAAACGAGGTCGCTTCGAGTGTTTCACTGAGCTCTTGTTCAATGAAAGAACAGATTTGAGCCACGGTATGCGGTACTTCAAATCCACTGGGGAACGGATTGATACCTTCGGCACGCAGGGCCTCGATTTTTTCTTTTCGCTGGGTCAATATGTCCGTTGATCGATCTATGCCCATGAAGATTCCTCTATATGCAAAACGGGCTTTTCGCTGCACCGCACGGCGCAGCACACCCGTTGCCTATCCGCTTTCTTTTGTTCCGCCAAACTTACAAACGCACTTTATTAGCCTATTTCGATATATGTGTCAAGTTCAAGTTTTTACAGAGAATTACTGCAGTCAGGGCATACCGTCATCAGCAGGAAATACGGTTGAAAAAGGCCATTGCCGACACCCATCTCCATGCGTTGCCACGGGTACGAAGGGACGATATTGACTTTCCAATGTAAGACCAATAGGATATGTAAGCTTTTGCAACCAGGACACACGGGACAGCTTCTCATTTGAACCATGAACCGAATTCTTCACCGATACATCTTCACCGAATTCCTTCCGCCCTTTGGCATCAGTCTGGCTTTTTTTTCCTTCGTTTTCATCATGACGCAACTGCCTGTGATTACAAATTATGTGGTCAATTACCGTATCGGCGTATTCACCGCGGTGCGCCTGATGGCGTTTGCCATGCCCTTTTTCTTACAGTTCGTGCTGCCCATGTCCACCATGATCGCCGTGTTGCTCACCTTTTTGCGTATGTCAGGGGACATGGAGATCGTGGCGTTAAAAGCCGCCGGCGTCAATCTATATCGTCTGCTGCCACCGGTGTTGGTG
>JABDRH010000286.1 GCA_013041835.1 Desulfatitalea sp.
CAGCAAGGTATCAATGGCGCCATGGTTACGGCTAAATTGGGGAATTCAGACTGGGGCCTGACAGCTTCAAATAGCAATGGCCATTTTGAAATAGCGGATATACCGCAGGCCTCGGATTACATGCTGCTGTTTCAAGTGCCGGGTTCCGAGTATGTAAATCGAATCTATGTCGGCGAAACGCAAGCTAATCTTAACGGGAACAGTTTCGATGACATAGGTGAGGTGCCCTTATCCGAAGCCACCACGGTATCGTTTTCGGTCTACGACGAGGAGACCGGAAGCTTTGTTTCGGGGCTCGTGTTCCACGGTTATTCTTATCTTTCAGGTTGTGATACAACCCCTCAGTATACCTATCCATACCCATATTCGACCGGAGTGTCGAGTTGTGGCAACAACTCGCTGATCAGAGACTATTCCCACGAATCCATCTACGATTCGGTTCGTGGCACATACTCTATTGTTCTGCCGAATAATCTTGAAGTTAGCTTGGTAGCGGACATCGACTTGGATGACGATGGCAAAGGGGACTGGAGAAACGCTACCGGCGGCGCGTACGTCAATGGTGATCAATTGGTCGTTACTGCACCGTTTGTCCCCGGTCTGACTAGCTTGGTATTGAAGTCGGCGTCGGTGGGCTATCAGGATATACAGTTGCGCTTATCATTGGTCGATGCGGGTCTTGATGCGATTGCCGGTCAGCGTTTTACGATCAGTGATACCATCAATGGTCTGATAACGTCCACGTATGACGCGATTACTCAGCAGTATGTATTACAGGCTAAGATTGATAACAACTTGAGTGTGTTGTTGCCGGCCTTCACCATAGCAGGGGAAGAATTCAGCAGCGCTTCAGTCAATATCAGTCGACAGAGCAATGGCCGTTTTCAGGTCAATATATCGGGCACGGATAGCAATTCAAGCTACTTTGTACCAGACACCAGTCAGGTGTTGGATATTGCCCTCAAAGCCAAACCCATGCAGTCAAGTTCATTGCTCGAACTTGTCACCATGTCCGATTCGGCTGACCCGGTAGATAATAGTGTGAAGTTTTTTTACTCAGCGCCGATTGGGCTGGATATCGACTCGATCCATCTGACCCAGCAGGATGTGCTTGAAGTGGTTCGCGGCGACGACAGTTCTTCAGATCTGGTGTTGCCGGGCACGACCTGGATTGATGGAGTCGATTCAGAGCTGCCGACCACTTCGGTTTTGTCGCTAAACGACACACTGCTAACAGTCACCCCGGACGCTGCATTGGTCGAGAGTCATCAATACGAGTTTTATGTTGCACAGATCACCGACATAAATAGCGGTTTATCCACTGATCTCGGTGATGATGCGGTAACGGTTACGGTTCCCTCCACCCAGTCATTCAATATTAATGATTTGCGCCTTGATAATAACAGTTATACGACCGGGGGTGCGTTGATACATGCGCAAAATACCGCAGGTGCGGCGGCAAGCGCTGTGGATGCTGATCGTGCAGTATACCTTGTTCTGCCGGATACCATTGAAACCCTTGCCGAGTTCAGTTTGACTGTCCGTATCGTCACGGAAGACGGTGTTGCTGCCAACAGCAACAGCAGTAGCTCCGTGATAACCATTGTAGCTGATGGGCGGCCGGATTACGCGACAGACAAGCGCTACATCGTCAGCTTGGCTGCGAATGAAAATGTGGTTGGCAACGCGGCGTCGAGAACCTATCGAGGCATGTCGTCTGTTCTTTCCGACGGTCGTTATTTCACCCGAAGTACGAGTCAATACATATCGGACAATACCGGTAGTAATGTGAATACCATTGAGTTCGAATTTGCTTATGAAACCAAGTCCGGGCAAATACAGGCGGGCACAATCACCCTGCCGGTACTGTAAGGCGATTGGGCGCTATGGGGGGCGCCCCTTAATTTGCTTAAAGGAGAAAGGGAAAGTTCTGCCGTCCATGCGCGGCTTGCTCTAAGGGGTAACGAATGACATCAAAACAGATAGCTCGTTCCCACCGTATTTAAGACAAACTGATCGGGCATGGCGGCGGCAAAGCGGTTGATGGCTTTCCAACCGGTGCAGTGCATGGGAACCACCATGGAAGGGTTGATCTCTTTCATGGCGGCCACGGTGGGCTCGATCAACCCGTCGCTGGCGCCGCTGAGGTGGAAACCGCCCATTACCGAATGGATCTTTGTCTCGCGGGTGATATTGCGAACATGTTCGATGGTATTGATGATGCCGGCATGGGAGCAGCCACCGACCACCACCAGCCCCTTATCTTTGACGTTGAAGGCAACGGCCTGATCATCCTCGAAGCTGTCATGTTTCCATTGGCCGTGAGGGTTGGCCTCCAGGCGGCCCGGCGAGCCGGTTTCGAACTTTGTGGTCCGTTCGACTTCACCGGTTACCAGGATGTGTCCGTCGGCAATGGTGGAGGCATGGCGGCGTTTGTCCAAAACTGCGCCGACGCGGGCGGGCATCGCTTCTTCAAAGGTGGGCATGTCCACATAATAATCCGGTCTCAGCTTTATCCGGCGTGCCACGAAGGCGCCCGGATGCACCACCAATGGAACGGGCTTTTTCAAACGTTCGAAGACTTGTGGCATACCGTTGAAATGGTCGAAATGGCCGTGGCTCAGGACCATGCATTCGACATCGTCGATCTTGTGCGTCACCATGCCGAACCGGACCGGCATGCTTTCGGCCATGAGGTCGGCGTTATGATTGAAACACAGGCCCGAGATGCCCGCATCCATCACGATGGTGTGTGGCTGTTCCTTGGCGTAAACCGTGATCAAAAAGGCCAGGCCGTGTTCCGCCATGAGCCCCTTGGGCGGCCACACGCGGCAGCGTTTTACGGTTTGCGTATCCTCCAGCAAAAGATCGCTGTAGTTGTCCACCAGCACGGTGATTTCGGCATGTGTCACCTGGGACAAAGTGATTGGGGGCATATCAAGTCTCCTTCTTTATTATTTATTGGATGAATGGGGCTTGATATCCAGGATCGGCGTGCCGTCAAGCATATCCAGGCCCTTGACGCCTATTCGGCGGCCTGTGATCGATATGATGTCCACCACCGACAAGCCGATGGCATTGGGCCGCTTGGGTGAGCAGATGCTGAAGATGCCGCGCGGTTCCTTGCGTTTGCGCGGCACCTGCTTGAGCATTGTTTTTGAAAACGGCGGGCTCCGGTGAAAGTGAAAAAGGACGGCGATCTGCTGTCCGATTTTCAGATCCGCCAAGCCTGGTGCGAACTCGGGCAGTAATTCCAAGGTGCCTTCGACGCCGGAAACCGCGTAAAAATGGGGAACGGCATCATCCGTCACATCGGTTCGCACCCAGCCGATGGGGCTAAAACAGATGTCCATCGATTCGATTCATCCTGGTGCTAGGCGAAGATATTATCCGGCTTGTAGGGGTGGGTGCCCTCGACCACCTCCACGCCGGCCTTGGCTTTGATTTTGTTAACGAGGGTTTCTTTGTGGGGGCAGTGGTCCGTTATACATGGGGCCACATGCACTTTGGTAACCTTTTCATCCATGGGTTTGTTCCACAGGTTGACCTGCGCCATGCGGGTGACGATGGTGGCGCCTGGGCAGTCACCGCAATTGATCATCGCGGTCAGTTGTGCGGCCTTGTCTTTGTAACGCTCGAATTCGCCTTCACGCCGATTGAAACCCACCATGCAGCGGGAGCAGCCGATGCACACGTCGTCCATGGCCCGTTTGCACCCGATGATCATAATCTTTTCCACCGAATGTCCTCCTATCAACTCATTGTCTCTTGTGACGATTGTTTGGAAATACAGACCTTCGCATACCATGCGTCGGTTGATTTGGCCAGGCCTGCCGGTTCATTTTCATACGGCCGGGCATGTGCAAGGCCGGATCATTCAGGCGGTTGGTCTTGAATGCTTCGATGACCGCCTCGACATCTCCGCAAATAAAACCGATCACGCGGATGCCGGCATGGGACAGTTCCGTTTCCAGCAACAGTGAAACCGCACCGCAGATGAGTGTGTAGGCATCTATCCGCAGCAGTTCCCTGCAGCGCTCAAAGGGGGTCCTGCTGGTGAAAAGCACTTGTTCCCGCCCCATCTCACTGTGCGGATGGCGGTCGCGGTCATCCGGAAGATCGATCAGCAACGCCCGTTGCGCCACATCAAAGACCGGAGAGATACGGCCTTGCCATTGGGAGATTGCGATTTTCATGCAAGTCATGGCAGCAATAGATATGCCAGGCTGTTCCGATGCTGCGAAAGCCGGAGGGAAAAACGGCGGCATGCAATCACCCCCTGCTCAAGCTCTCCAATTTCATTTGCCGGTTGCCTTCTTCATAACAGTGCATTATGCAATGAAAGGTGTTCAGTACCATTGAAAAATGCACGGTTATGGGAGGCAGGCCATCATGGACCGGGAAATGACCCATTCACAGACAGATGTGATTCTCGATTCGATCAATGAAGGGGTGTTTACCGTGGGCATGGACTGGCGCATCTCCACCTTCAACCGCGCCGCTGAGCGCATTACCGGTATCGACCGGCGCGAGGCCATCGGCCAGGCGTGCTGCGATGTGTTTCATGCCAACATCTGCGAACAGGCCTGTCCCCTGAGAAAGACCTTTGACAGCGGCCGGCCCGTGGTCAACGCCACCGCTCATATCGTCAACAACCAGGGCGCCCGTGTGCCCATTCGCATTTCCACGGCCATCCTCAGGGATAACCGGGGCAAGGTCATCGGCGGTGTGGAAACCTTCCAGGATCTGAGCCGCATCGAGCAGTTGCAAAAAGCCCTGACCGACCGCTACACCTTCGAGGACATTGTCGGCCGCAGCGAATCCATGCGTCAGTTGTTCCGAGTGCTGCCTTTTATTGCCGAGAGCAGCAGCACGGTTCTGATCGAAGGCCCCAGCGGCACCGGCAAGGAGTTGTTTGCCCGAGCCATCCACAATCTTTCGGCACGCCGGAAAAAGCGATTCGTGGCGGTGAATTGCGCTGCTTTGCCCGATACGCTTTTGGAGAGCGAGCTGTTCGGCCACAAGGCCGGCGCCTTTACCGATGCCAGGCGCGACAAGCCCGGCCGCTTTGAACTGGCCGATGGCGGAACCATTTTACTGGATGAAATCGGGGATATCTCCGAAGCCTTGCAAGCAAGATTGCTGCGGGTCCTGCAGGACCGATGCATTGAACCCCTGGGCGCCGTGCGGCCCAAACCGGTGAATATTCGCGTCGTGGCCGCAACCAACAAGAATCTGGCCGAGCTGGTTCGCAGCGGAAAATTTCGTGAAGATTTGTACTATCGCGTGCGCGTCGTGCACCTCGTATTGCCCAGCCTGGAGCAACGGCGGGAGGATATTCCCTTGCTCATCGATTACCTGGTCAACAAATTCAACCGCATGCAGGGCAAGGGGATCGCAGGTGTTTCGGCCGATGTAGCCGCCCGCCTGATGACCCACGACTACCCGGGCAATGTGCGTGAGTTGGAGAACATCATCGAGCAGGCCTTTGTCCTTTGCCGCGGCGGCCTGATCGAGATGCACCACCTGCCGCCCGAACTGCGCGGGGTCGGCCATGGGGCCGGCGGCACCGCCGGCCCCATGAGCCTGGATCACATGCAGCGGTGCTTGATCGCCGAAACGCTTACCTTTTTCAAAGGCAATCGCGCCTTGACGGCCCAGGCGCTGGGCATTCACCCCACCACTTTATACCGCAAGATCCAGGCCCATCACATTGACATTCCGCGCCGGGACGGTCGCGGAACACGAAGATAATCTCAAATGTTGCATACGCCGATTACCTTTTGGGCGCCTGTTTTTCATGCCACACAGGATAATCGTGCAAATTGCATGATCTATATCCGCCGGCTTGTGCACCCTTAGGGCTCGCACAAAAATAACTTCAGCATTTATCCATCCCGGCTTCAGGTCATCTGGGTCCGATCCGCGGCCCCGGTCTATTGGTAGCTTTGGCCTCACAATAGCTTGCTATTGCTCCGGTTTTGGGTCCTTAGATCAACCCCACCTGACCCAAATCCGGGCGCCTAAACGCTGAACTTATTTTTGTGCGAGCTCTTAGCCGTTTTTTGGGCACCGGTGCAGGCGTTCTGTGCAATTGAGCAGGTCGGATCTGCGTTCAACACATTGGCACAGGGTATGCTGTAGTGGCTTAAATAACCAATATCACGTTCATTTTATCAAAGTGGCGAAGCCATCTCATTAACGGTGCAAAAGGAGGAGTGTAGCGGATGACCCAGCAACCCATCGCGCTTGGCGCGAAAAAATCGAACACTTTTATGGATAAGGTCAAGGAGATTCTGCCCGAGGGCGGAAATCTCAACCTTTGCCTGACTTGCGGCGCCTGTTCTTCCGGGTGCCCGGCCACCGGCCTGGAAAATATGGACCCCCGGAAGTTTCTGCGCATGGCCGCCCTGGGCATGGATGAGGAGATTCGAAAGTCCAAATGGGTCTGGATGTGCTCGATGTGCCAGCGATGCATCTACGTGTGCCCCATGCAGATCAATATTCCCCAACTGGTTTTCAACGCGCGCGCCCTGTGGCCGCGTGAAGCGCGTCCCAAAGGCATCCTGGGGTCTTGTGACATGGCCTTGCGCAACGACAGCACCAGCGCCATGGGGACGTCGCCGGAGGATTTCACCTTTGTGGTCGAGGACGTGCTGGAGGAGTATCGTGAGGCGCAGCCGGAATTCGCCGAAATGCAGGCGCCCATCGACAAGCAGGGGGCCGAGTTTTTTTTGAACCAGAATTCACGCGAACCGGTCACCGAACCGGATGAAATGGTGCCTTTGTGGAAGATCCTTCACCTGGCCGGCGCCGATTGGACGTACGGCAGCAAGGGGTGGGCCGGTGAAAACTATTGCATGTTCCTGGCCGACGACGAGGCCTGGAAACACATCACCACCACCACGGCCAACCAGGCCGACGCGCTGGGATGTAAAACATTTCTCAACACCGAATGAGGCCATGTCACCTTCTCAGTCCTGGCAGGACTGAAAAAATACAACATCCCCCACAATTTTGAAGTTAAAAATATCTACGAGTATTATGCCAGGTGGATTCGCGAGGGCAAACTCAAGGTCAACTCGGACTGGAACAAAGACTTGAAAGTCAAGTTCACCGTCCAGGACCCGTGCCAGATTGTGCGAAAAAGTTACGGCGATGCCATTGCAGAGGATCTGCGTTTTGTGGTTAAATCGGTAGTGGGTGAACAAAACTTCATCGACATGCAGCCCAACCGGTCCAACAACTATTGTTGTGGCGGCGGCGGCGGCTTTCTGCAGTCCGGATACAAAGACGAGCGGCTTAAATACGGGCAGCTCAAAGACAACCAGATCCAGGTCACCCAGGCGGACTACTGTATTGCCGGCTGCCATAATTGCCACGCCCAGATCCACGAATTGAGCGAACACTATGGGGGCCATTACGGTGTGGTGCACTTATGGACCTTGATCTGTCTCTCCCTCG
This sequence comes from Desulfatitalea sp., assembly GCA_013041835.1. GTDB lineage: Bacteria > Desulfobacterota > Desulfobacteria > Desulfobacterales > Desulfosarcinaceae > Desulfatitalea. The sequence continues at coordinate 7,465 of JABDRH010000286.1, forward strand.
GCATTTTAGGGCCCAATGAGCGTGAATACCTCAATGACGACTTGAAAGAAGTGAATGTCTTCCACCCCGAGACAGCGATGTAATAACATGAGAAAGCCGTCACGGCCGCCGGCATCCTCGGCGGTCCTGTCGGCTCGAATGCTGTCCAATTCATTTGTGGGAGGAGCGGCCGATGCAACCGTTGACCCTTGAGGAGTTACAACGCAGGCGGCTGGAGGATCTTCGCGGCGCCGAGCTGGCGATCCGCACCCGCCACGAGACTTACCAGGAGATCAAACGGCTGGTCCGGCAAATCAACGACCATGATCTGGACGTATCCGAATACTACACGACCGCCCGCCGTTTGGGCAGCCTGCTTGGCACAATGACCGAAGGCATTCATCGCACTATTTTTCATTATTTTGCCGAGCACATCGATCCGCATCAATCGGGTGATGTGCGCTGTTTCCGCATGGAGTGCCGTGAACTGGCCGGCCACTTGCGCCAGCTCGACCAATGGCGGGCGGACATGCGACGGATGGTGCTGATTAAGTAATTCCCGGCATTGGGAGAACCCCAATGCTGCAAAAGTTTATTCCCCTTCGGCCATCTTTTTTTGCAGCGTTGGGGTGTGTTAGGCCCTTGACACAACGCAGAAGACGGGAAAATAGACAAGCAAGAAGGTATATTCTTTCAGAAATCGTCTAGGCTTTCCGGTTCGAGGCAATCAATAAACTGATCAAAAAGGCCGTCCCGGCAACCAGGATGATCGAAGCGCCCGACGTCAGATTGTATCGATACGAAAGCCATAATCCGGTCCCCGTGAAAAGGGCTCCCAAGAGGCTGGACCCCACCATCATCCGGGCCAGGGAGCGGGCA
>JABDRH010000615.1 GCA_013041835.1 Desulfatitalea sp.
CCCAAAATCCGTGATCATCTGGAAAAATTTGTAATGGCCCCAATTTTGGGGCTAAATCCCGTCGAGTACCGCCCTGACCTTTCTCAGCAACTCTTGCACTGAAAATGGCTTTTGAATGAAGGCGATGCCCTCTTCCAGCACGCCGTGATTCACGATGACATCATCCGTATAGCCGGACATGTAGAGCACTTTAATTCCGGGGTAGTAGACCTTCACTTCGTTAAAAAGCGCCTTACCGTTGGTATCCTGCAACACAACGTCGGTGAGCAGCATATCAAAGGGGTAGCCTGCGGGCATCAACTCCAGGCAGGCGTCACCGCCGCTGACACTAAAAGTGCGATAGCCGTACTTTTTTAAAATGGTCTCCGCCATGTGGCGCACCGCGTCGTTGTCTTCGACGATCAAAACGCACTCGCTGCCGGTTACGGCTTTCGCATCCTCTTGCGCCAGAGACGCATCGATGGCGGCTTCAGGCGCGGACGGGAAGAAAATCGTAAAACGGGTTCCTTTACCCTTTGCGCTCGATACTGAAATGCTCCCATCGTGCTGCTTGACGATACCGTAGACGGTCGCCATTCCCAGACCGGTCCCCTGGCCTTTTCCCTTGGTCGTAAAAAAAGGATCGAAAATTCGCGCCTGGGTTTTTTCATCCATGCCGTGGCCGGTATCGTGAAAGGAAAGCACCACGTACTGGCCCGCGGTTAACCCCTGATACGCCGCCGCCGCCGCCGCCTCGCTTAGTCGGGTATGATCCAGTTCGATCGTGATTTTCCCGCCTTCGGGCATGGCATCCTGGGCATTGACGGCCAGGTTCATCACCACCTGTTCGATCTGACCGGCATCGGCGAGGATATTGGGAATGCCCCTTGCAATCCTGAGCTCCAATTTAATGTCGTCGCGCAAAATGCGGTCCAGCAGACCTTCAAAACCGGCCAGCACCCGATTGAGGTTGACCGACTTGATTTCCAGGGCCTGCTTGCGGCTAAATGCCAGCAACTGCCGAACCATGTCCTTGGCCCTTCGGCCGGCGCTGAGGATCTGTTCCACTTCTTTGCGAAAAGCATCCCCGGGAGCCATGGTGTCAAGCATCAATTCACCATACCCCACGATAGGCGAGAGCATGTTGTTCAGGTCATGAGCCACGCCGCCGGCCAGACGACCGACGGCTTCAATCTTTTGGGCATGAATATATTGCGCCTGAAGAGAATCACGTTCCGCGACCAATCGCTCCTGCTCCGAAATATCAATAATGATGCCGCGCAATCCGGCCTGGACGCCTTCTTCCCGGCGCAAACTCGAATAAATCAGAACCGGAAAGGTGCTGCCGTCCTTGCGCAGGGCCGTGCAGCGAAATCCCTCTTCTTGCCGGTTTTCGCCGCGTGCGATCAATTTTAGATTCTTTCTAGCCCTTTCCCGATCTTCCGCAATCAGCATGTCCAAGGCGATCAAGCCCTTATCCAAATCCGCCTGGCTATAGCCGAAGATCCGCAACGCGTTCTTATTGATAAAACTCAACCGGAAATCCATATCGATTTCGAACACGGTCTGGGGCAACAGCTCGGCCAGCGCACGGAAACGCTGCACACTGCTTTTCAGTTGGGCCTCGATCTGTTTTCTTTCAGTGACATTTTCGAAAGCCACGCACAATCTATCGTCGTACATGGGAAAGGCATGGATTTTAAAGACGCCTTGCAAACGCTCGTCGTGGTAGTAAATCGACTCTGTATGATAGGGCTGGCCGCTTTTCATGACGTCCACGAATGCTTGCTTGATGCCTTCTTGCCGCGCACGCGGCCAAATTTCATCAAATTCCTTGCCGATCCAATCCTGCACCACCAGGCCGGTCAACTCCGCCGCCGCCGGGTTGCTTTGAAATAGAATCAATCGGTCCGGCGGAACAAAATCATACACGAACAGGCCCGAGGGTATGCCTTTGAAAACTTGCGCCGCGGCCATGAGCGCGGCTTCATTCTCCTTGCGTGCGGTGATGTCCATGGCGGTGAACGTCACCCCCTCGGACCAATCGTTGACATTGATAGGCGTCGAACTGAGCAAAACATCGATGATCCCGCCATTTTTGCGCTGCCAGCAGGTTTCCACCGTTCCGGTACCTTGCTCGACGATTTGATGGTATTTTTCACGGCCGACGAATTCAAGATCAGCATCCGCGGGATACAGCATGCGGACGCTTTGACCGACCAGCGCATCCCGGCTGTAGCCGGTCATGGCGCACAAGCAGTCATTGGCCTGGGTCAGCACCCGGTCGACCACCACGCCGATGCCCACCGGCGCCGCCTTGAAGATGCTGCGGAGCGCACGCTCCCGTGCTTCGACGGAAGCGGTCAGCAATTTGTGCTGGGTGATATCGGTGATCACGTGAACTATACCCTTGAGCGTGCCATTGTCATCCAGAATGGGGTCCACGGCCACCTCCCACCAACGATCACGGACCTTCAGCACCTCAATGGCGCGCCTCCCGGTATGTATCAACTGTCTCGCGGGGCAATTGGGAGGCGGTTCCGCCGTGTTATGTACCAGCTCGAAACACTTTCGGCCGATGATCTCATCCATGGATTTTCCGAGCAGTTCGGCGGTGACGCGGTTGCACTGCAGCACCTGCCAATCGGAATCCATCACGCAAATGGAGGCGCCCAGAGAATCAAAAGTGGTCTGCCACTGCCATTTCAGCTCGTTAATGGCCTTTTGACGCGCATCGCGCCGGAAGATGGCGTTTTCGGCATCCAATTGGCGGATCCTGGCTTGCAACTCTTGGATGGTGGGCCTGTCCGGCATGTCGCCCTCCAACTCTGTAGGCACTTCCGATTTAAGACAATCTTCGAACCTTGGCGCGTTGGCTTCAGCTTCGAACAGCAGGTTTATTCATCAAGAAAAAATGCTAGGTTCGACGCGATGATACGTGTAATCAGGATAAAGCCACATCGGTTGTAAGGTCAACCATTTGTATATCCCCATGCGGTGCGGCAAAAGCGATACGTTCCGGCTAGTCTTGCCGTGGGGGCAGGACACTGCGAAGATGAATGTCGCGCTGCGGAAAGGGAATCTCGATACCCGCGCGGGCCAGCGCTTCGAAGATGGCGAAATAGAGTTGGCTGCGGATCTTGCGGCGCGGCGTGGTGCGCACGTTCATCCATACGAGCAGCTCGAAATTGATGGAATTGTCACCGAATTCGACGAAACGCACCACCGTCGGCTTTGCCTTGGCCACCAGGGGTTCCTTGACAGCCACGTCGAGCAGGATTCGCTCAACTTGCCGCGGATCAGCGTTATAGGAGACGCCCACCGGCACTTCGATACGGATCAGGGGCGATCCCAGCGAGTAATTGACCAGGATCCCGCTGATAAATTCGGTATTGGGGATCAGGTACTCGATATTGTCCCGGGTGCGCACCTTGGTGGCCCGCAGGAAGATGTCGGTCACTTCGCCCATGGTGTCGGCCACTTCGATCCAGTCGCCCTTGCGCAGCTTGCCGCCGAAGATCAGCATGAATCCGCTGATGACATTGGCGGTTACGTTCTGCAACCCCATGCCAATGCCAATGCCGATGGCGCCGGCAAAGACCAGCAAAAATCGCAGGTCGATCCCGACAATATTCAGGGCGACCAGCAATCCAATGGCCAACATCACGTATTTTAAAAAGGTGTTGATGGCATAGCCCAAACCCGGGTCAATGCCCACCGCGGGATAGATC
>JABDRH010000628.1 GCA_013041835.1 Desulfatitalea sp.
TCATTTGTGTCCAGGCCGAAATGGATTGCGTGTAGGCTGTTCCGGTCCGGTAATAAAGGGCGTAGACAAAGCTTTCACCGCCGATGGCGCAGGGGTCGGCGGAGGGGACGTAGGTGGTAAACGTCAACACTTCGCCGGCCAGGACTGATTGGCCCAGGTTCCGCTCTCCCGTATTGAGGTCGAAATTCAAGCGCCACCCCAGATAATTGTCTTCGATGTCATTTGTCAGATCATTGAAGCTTCCGCTGAAACCGCTCAGGGTGTTGCCGTTTTCATAGACTTTAATGTCGGTGACGTCCATCAGGTCATCGAAATCAACCTCTTTATAATCATATGTTTTTTCTCCAGCAACCAGCTTGAATGTTTCCTTGACCCCATAGAAGGATTGTTGATCCGTATTGAGCTTGTCCTCCGTTGCGTAGAAACGTCCGGTGCCAAAGTAGATCCAGCGGTCTTTGACCTTGTCGAAGCCGGCGTTGGCAGTCGCCACGACGGGCTGGCCGTTTGCCAGGTTCTTGCTGACCCCATCGGTGAGATTGAGCAGGGTGCTGTCCAGGGTCCAGTTGGTGTGGCTGGTCGGGTCGGCGCCGTTTTCCATCACAATGCGGCGCAGTTTGCCGTTCCAGCCGCCGACATGGCTTCCGTAAGTAAGGCCGAAATAGGCGGCATCCGCATTGAAATCAAAATTCCAATCCGCAACCACGGGGTCGGATATGAAGCTTTCGGCCTCGTTGAATTGGATCAGGTAGTAGGGATCCGCGGCGGCCGCGGCGGTGTACTCTTTTGAACCGCTGTTGGTCAGGGTGATTAGTTTTTTGTTTTGGGCCAGTTCCACCAGGTCGATGGCGTACATCACCGCCTTCTGGTTGCTGGTGCCGTCAAGCAGGGCCGTCGTATTGGGGCCGCTGACACTGCTGCCGTCCGCGGATGCCGGGCCGGAACCTATCAGCAAATACCACTGGTTGGTTTGTTCCTCGTGATCCTCATCGAAATCCCGCATGGGAACGACACCCGGTCGGCAGGTGGTGAAGCCAAGTTCCGGGAAGGTGACTTCGCCCAATAGCTTGGGCGGCTGTTCCGGATCGGTAATATCCAAAATAACGTACGCCGAACTCATGCTCTTGTCCTTGGCTGCGTCATAGGTCCCATCCGATTTGTCGATATCGGCAGCGATTTTGCCGCCGCCGAAGCGCATGCCGACCACCATGAGGGTTGCCCAACCGTTCGGGTTGGTGGCATCATTGGCGCCTTTATCCGGATAGACGCGGGCGTCGAAGATGCGCGGTTGCAGGTCGTTGTAATAGATGTGCTCATAATCCGGATAGGTCAGCCAGTGCAGGTGGGCAAGCTGGTTGAAGGGCACGTAAGCCCACAATTCCTCGCCGATTTCAAATTCATGGTAGGTGTGACCGTCGTTGATTTTGTCGCCTTCCGCATCCACCGGATGTGTTTTGAATCCATTATCGTATTTCGAAAAAAAGCCGCTGTTAAAGGCATGCACCATGCCGTCGTTGCTGCCTACATAGACCACATTGCGCCGGTTTTGATACCGGCGGTAAAAATCGGTGTAACCTTTATCACGGTAAAGCATGTCGAAATCTTCCGACGGTGCGCTGATCACCGTGGGGGTTGAGTACACAATATCGCCCAGCCGCCACGTTTCTATCGTGCCATCATCATCGTAATCAATTTGCCGGTTGCGATAGGCCGGCAACGCCAGGGCGCCGACCTCTTCATAGCCTTGGTCCTCGCCTCGGGTAAAGTTGATGGTCCTGCGGATTTGCCTGCAGATCATGCTCTTAAAGTCCGCATGGGCGGGATCCACCGGCGGTGGATCGACAAAAGGCGTGTCAAAGGTGTGGATATACGCGTAGTAGTTGGTCGGATCAATGGCCTGGCTCCAGGTCGGGTCCGAAATGGCCGCAAAATCCTTGACTTCCCCGCTGTCCGCCACCATGTCGCCGTCGGCATCCACGAAGGTGAAGATGTACCGTTGTTTGGCGGTGGAGGTGTAAGCGCGTTGGGTGACCGGGTCGGTCAGTTCGTCGAGCCAGTCGTGGGAAGACCATAAATAGTGAACGTCGCTGAGTAAAAAATCTATTGTTCCGTCTTCGGCGAGAGGGCCTTCGTCTGGTCCCAGGCCCATGTCCTTGGGTTCGAACAGACCGTTGCCGTCGGTGTCCTCATACTTTTGCAGGGTCGTGTCGCCAAAGACGAGGATACGATCGGCCACCAGGTCCAGTTTCTTGTTGCCGTTGCTGTCTTCCCGGATATTGCCGTAGGCGTCGGACAGCAGCGAGTGGATCTGGCCGACCCATTTCACGGTGTTGGCGCCTGCCGTGGTGGCCGGGAAAAAAATGGATTGGTAGACGGCGCCTTCACCGGACCGGGAGTTGGATACCACCGAGGCCGCCGTACCGGAGGAAGCGCGTTTCAAAATGTCGTTGATGGCTGCCAGCATCTGTTTTTCCAACGTATAGCCGTCGCTGGCTTCAAAGTAGGTGTCCGGTATGTTGTCGCCGTCTTTATCCCATTCGGCCTGGGAACTGGGCCGATTGTCGCCGTCCAGATCATTAAAGCCACCGTTGCGGGCAGCATCCTGCAAAAGGCTGCGGGCATTGTGGTCATCGTCGAAGGCAAAGACGGTGTAGAGCATGAGATTCTGGGGGCCGTCCAGGTCCGTGCGCAGATCCGTGGTGCGGGCGTACAGGGCCACATCATCCAGAAAATCAGTGCCGCCGGACGGATAATTGCAGGCGGGGTTGCCGTCGTATTCATCACAACTGGTGTCGTCCTTGCCGTCGTTGTCAAAGTCTTTTAAAGACGTGGGGATCTTGGCGTCCTTGGTGGAGGCGCCGTCGGTGAGCAGCAGGACGAAGCTTTTGGCGCAGGGGACTGAAATCTTTTCATCCCAGTCATAATAGGGATCGGAAGCAGTGTTTTTAGCGATTTTGAAGAGCTGGGACTGGACGGGATAGTCCAGGCCCGAGGCGACATTCTCCTGGGCAAAGTACTGGGTGGCCACATACATGGTTTCCGCCAGAGGGGTCCAGGTGTTGCAGTCCTTGTTTTGCAGGCTGGGCAAAAAGTTGGTGCCGAATCCATTGCCGATGGGGTTTTCAACATAACCGCCGCTTTGCCCCTTGCCGGTGCCGTTATAGTTGAACCACATATTGCCCCAGCGGGCACGGTCGCCGATGCGTTGGAGTATCCCGGCCAGGTTGCCTTCAAAGAAAGCTTCGGGTTCGATGTTGATGTCCTTCTGGATATCAATCTTATAGGACGCATTGCTGACATAGACATCGCCATCCCCTTGAACCGTGTACGTATATCCTCCCTTGTAGGGCGATGTGGCCGGTCCGTCGGTGCTGTTAAAGTACTTGTTCGCATTACTGGCTTTCGACTCGGCTTGATTTTGCTGGTTGCCGCCGCCGGTGCGCGAGGTGGCCTTGCCGCCCATGAGGACTTTGCGCAGCACATCCACTCGCCGCATGCAGAGCCAGTTCATCCAGTTGCCGTCCCACAGGCCGTTGGCTTTCACTGCCGGGGCAATATCGCCGTCGGTGATTGTCGTTGCCGCGCCGGCCAGTGTCTTGACCTTCCAACTGTTGGCAAACGGATCATAGCTCACTTTCTTATAGGTGGGCCAGAAGACGTTGCTGCTGTGTTTGTAGAAATAGTCAGGGTTGAAGTAGCCGTAGTAGCGGGTGCCGCCCACCTGATCGATGAAGGTGACGTGCAGTACGGGGGCCAGATTTGCGCCGGCTTCCCGGGAATAGGCCTCGCGATGGCCGCTGGCAGTCGTGGGAAAATCGGGCGGTGCGATCCGGAACAACATGGCGTGATCCTCCGCCCAACCTGCCTGGTTGACGATCTCCTGGACGATGTCTTTCAGATCGGGGGTGTCGTAATGTTGTCCGCTCACCCAGTCGCCGGGCGTCCAAGCGACGGTCGCCGCCGTGGTGGCGCGCGCTGAGATGTTGTTGGTTACCGCGACGTCCAGAAAAGCGGCGTCGTCCGAGGCTTCCCCTTTGATTTCCAGATCCGTCGTGACCCCCGTCCAGTTGTTTTTGGATACAAATTCGATCCTTGCAGAGGTGATGGTGGCCCCTTGGGGGATGGAAACATTCTGAAAGCGGGTGGCAATGAAATCGGTGCCGAAATCCAGGTCATTGCCGCTGCCGCCGCCATCCCGCAGGCCGCCGGCACTGTTCTCTTCCATGTCGTCCCGTTCCAGGTCAACCGGAACAGGCATGATGGTGCCGTTGTATGGCGTGCCGGTGTATCCATCGCTGTAGGCGAGGGTGTCCATACTGCCGGAATTGTCCAGCACGATCATGATGTTGGGTTTTGCGGCGTAGGACGCAAAGACCGGGTCCTTCTGGTAGTCGCTGCTGATGGGCGCGCGCCATTCGGCGCTTGCAGAGCCCGTGCTGATTTGGATGATGGCGCCGGTCAGAATTATCCAGAGGCTAAGTATGAAAGACGTTCTTTTTAGTTGTATCGGGTTTTGCGTCATTTTTTTCTCCCTGTCCTCGGCCGTTCAAGATTTCCGTGTTTTGAGGAATAATGCGTCTTTTTCATGGGTTATTGATTCGTTGGCAACTAAATGACATGGCGGTAGCCTGCGGCGACACGTGCTTCGCTGTTCACCACGCCTCGACCAACCCCAAAAATTGTATATGTAATCGCCGCGCCGCCACCGGCCATTCCTTTGCCGCGGCCATGGTAGCCTTCAACCATCAAGGTCGAGTTGCCCGGCAATAAATCAGTGTTGCCAAATACCGTGACGTTTACATCGGTCTGATTCATATTTGACATGGATACATCACGATTGGCGTCCGAGGGGATGCTGCACGTCTCATTCATGTAGATTTCCGGGGTATACACATTGAAGTCATTTCCCAATGTAATGGGCAGATCACCGTATTCCGGCGGCCATCCCCGATTTTCAATATTGATTTCAAGCAGTTGGGGCATTAAGTCGGAAACGACCGCGTCGGTGGCATGCCAGGTCATCTTGTGGACCTTGTCAAAGGTGGCCACTTGCTGCTCGATCAACGCGGTGCGGGTCGACAATACGCCGAGGACGGTCACCACGAGCAGGACTAGTACCACAATGATGAGTGTCGATCCCTCTTGATTGCTAAGTTTCAATGACGTCTGGTTGTACATATGCACCTCTCTTGATGGGTCAAAATTAGGAGTGGATTTGGCTTCGCCCCGCGAGTTTTAGATGATGTCGGGTTTCGCTCCCACCAGTGTAACGGTTTTTTGCGCGCCATTGACCGTCCAGGTAACGGTCACCTGAATGAGCATGGTGCCTTCAAGGATGGCGTCGCGTTGAATAATATAGGTGATGGCGTAATTATCGATATCCGGCAGTGCGTTGTCGCCATTCGCCAGCTCGGCGGCCTGGGTATAATTGAGCGGGTGAAGATTCTCCAGCACGGATGCGGCAACGGCGGATGCTTCGGTGGTTTGACGGGCCAGCATATTGGCATTCAGCGAGCTGCTTTGCATGCTCATGGTGGCCAGGACGCCGATGGAAAAGACAAATACGCCGATCAGGGCTTCCAGCAGCGTGAAGCCGCTGTTATCCTTCGTGGAGGCTTGATTTAACGGCGTGGAAAGTTTCATGGTGTGTCTCCTAATTCAAGCAGTCAGCGAATAGTTCCGTAGTTATTGGACCATGTTTCTGCACTCAATCGTTCTGACCATCAGGCGGCGGCGGACATTATCTGTAAAGCCACCGGCCACAGCGGGAACCACCTGGTCTCCCACCAAAAAGGACTGCCCATTGTTGATAAATCGGTTGTCGGCATTGGTTGCCCGGGCCAGCAGCCATATCCGCACCATGCGGATGCGGTTTAAAGGGACTGGCGCCGGCAGTACCCCGCCGTCGGCCGGCGTGATTCTGAAATCAGCATCGGTATCGTCGGTCAAATCGATGATGCCGTCACCGTTGGCGTCCAGGTTGGTATCCAGGCGGTTGTCATTATTCGAGTCCACCGCCCAGATGATGTTTCCGCCGACTCCCGGCGGCAAACGATCCAAATCGCCGTCATTATTGTTGTCATAGGCATACGCCAAGCCGATGGCATCAATGCCTTCCGCCACGAGTTGGCGGTTCATGCCAACGCCGGCCGCCCATAGGAAATCATCATCCCGGACCAGGTCCAATATGCCGTCGTTGTTGTCATCGAACAGGCGATAGGCCGGGGAGGGTTCATTCAGGAGACCATCGCCGGTTACGGCCGCATTGGCCGGGTCCCAGTCGTAAGCGATTCGCATGGCCGGGCTGCCGTTGGCGTCCACTGCATATGCTGTATTTTCATCGGTGATGTCCCAGCGCTGAACGTTGGTGATGCCGAAAAGGCGTGCGCTCCCAGGATCATATCCGGCGGCGCGGATATCCATTTCCATGATTCTAAAGGCCCCGCGAAGCTGTTGCTGCATCTGGGCCACCTGGCGTACTGAAGTGGCGGCCCTTTGCTGGCTGGCATAGTTAAAGACTACAGCAATGCAGACGATGCCGCTCACTAACATCGCGATGAGAAGTTCAATCAAGGTGAACCCACCTGTGTTGGCGCGATCCATTTTTTTCCATGGAGAAGACTTCATTTCTGCGCTCCTTAATTGGTCCATTGGCCGGCTGAAAACAGATGAACGGAGATGCCTCCGGCAAGCGAGGTTCGGACACGATATCTCTGGTTTTGATCCGTCAAGAAAATGGGGCCAGCGACTTGGCATATCCCTTCAGGGGTGAAAGTGATCACCGCAGTGGATGGATCGGGATTATCGGTAAAGATCACATTGCCCTGAAAGGTCCGCAGATCGACCACTTCGTTGGTGCTTGCGCCGGCAATGGTATATTGGTTCACGTTGGGTATATTGATCATTAGGGAACAGTTGGCTGCGTCCTTGATGGCCAGAAGTTTGGCCCTTTGCAGATCCAGCCCCAACTGATCTGCTGCCTGACGAATGCCGGAGTTTTGCAGCCAGTTGATTGTTAGCGGCGTGGCAATGGCTAAAATAACAGCGGCTATGCCGATCACCGTTAGAAGTTCCAACATGGTAAAGCCGGATGTTTTGCAGTTGGGCGGGGGCGGTATTTTGGATAAATGTTTCATGGGGCTTCAACTCCTGTGGAAGCAATCTTTAGTATGACGCTTTGTTAGTGTTAGTGGTGTTGAAGCAATTTGCATGCCGACACCTTGAGTGTATGTGCTGACATCTCGGCAAACAAAGAATAAAGCTTAATAAATTATGTAAATCAATATGTTATGAGACATCGTCCAGGGCGTTACACTTTTGCATACTAAGAGTGATGTGCTTTACGGATATCTTTGAGCCGAAATTCCTATTAACTATTTTAATGGCTTGGTGACGTGCCAAGAAATATGGATGGATAAATAGTTGGTCATTATTAAAAGTTTATTAATTCCAGAGGGTAATTTAGCCTTTGAGGGGGCCAATCGCATTCGAAAAAGAATTTTTCATGCATGTGACGTTATTTGTCAGTCGCTGTATCTTCCAATGATGGCGCGTCTGTTTTATTGGAATGCCATTGACAATCCGCGTCACTTGATGATAACCATCATCATATTATTTTAATATACTTTGGTGATGTGCCCTATTTGCCAAACGATTCCGGTGGGGGTGCTCATCAAAGAGCCGAAACACTACAAGGCTTCAATTCCGAGTCCATTTTGTTTCTCGGTTTGCTCGTCCGATCTGATTCCGCTTTGCGCCTATCCGTGTCGGGGAGCACATTGACGATCCCGGCGCTTATGGGTAGACGGTGGTAGAACCGTCTATCGGTTGGGTAGAACGGGGCTGTTTGCTCGTTAGGGAAGCATTTGTGTGGTTTTTGATGCTGGATATGCCATCGGAGGACGCGATGCCGGATAGAATAAATATTGCCGGTTTTACACTTATCGAATTAATGGCGACAGTCGGCATTATTTCCATTTTAGCCACCGCCGGCGGTTTCGGCATCAACAGTATTCTGCCGGACCTTCGGCTCAGCGCGGCGGCCAGGGAGTTAAAAGCGAACATGAATCTGGCACGCCTGCAAGCGGTTCGGGAAAACAAGGCTGTGTTGGTTGCCTTTCACCCGGATCGGGAAAGCTACGATATTCGTATCGATTCGAACGGAAACGGTAGCCCTGAT
>JABDRH010000631.1 GCA_013041835.1 Desulfatitalea sp.
GCTCCTGGATCGCTGCCTCGAGTACGTCCGTCATGATGGCTGCCGAAGATCTGGACATGACGATACGCTGCTCGGGCTTGGTGCGCCAGATGATGCGGCCTTCATCGCTACGAACTTCCGTAATGCCATAAGGTTCAATATAGTTGCCTTGGTTGCCGAATACGGCATAGGCCGCCGTAAGATCGATGAGTGAAACTTCCGATGTGCCCAAGGCAAGGGAGAGGTTGGGCGACAGGTCGGCATCGATGCCCAGCCGGTGGGCGAAATCAATCACAGCGGAAGGCCCGAGAATTTCGATCAGGCGCACCGCGGGAATATTCTTCGAATGGGCCAAGGCAAATCGCAAGCTCACCTGGCCGCTGTAATTTTTGGAAAAGTTTTCAGGCTGCCAGTCATCGTTCAGGGCGCCGGATTGGAAGACGACCGGCGCATCCAGCAAGGTGTCGTTCTGGTTGAAGCCTCGCTCTATGGCCTTGGCGAAAACAATGGGTTTAAACGCCGATCCAGGTTGGCGAGCAGCCGTGACGGCCCGATTGAAGCCATCTGCTGATGTATTCTTGCCACCCACCATGCTGAGGATGCCGCCGCGTTTCAGATCCAAGGCAACAAGGGCCGCCTGTGGTTCGGGTGTTGGCGTGCCGTTTTTCTGCATGCGCGATGCCAAGCGTTTCAAGTGCGTGGCCACCGCCGCTTCGGCATGAACCTGCAGATCGGCCGATAATGTCGTGTAGACAGTCAATCCGCCCTTGTAGAGAAGATTCTCCCCGATGATGTCACCCAACCGTTGTTTGATGTAGGCAATAAAGTGGGGGGCACGCCGTTGCCGCTTCACCGCAGCGGTAAGGATGGGAGATTGCACGGCATGCTGATAAGCCTGCTCATCAATGGCGCCAGTGGTTCGCATTTGGGCCAGTACAATATCGCGGCGTTTTTTGGCCAGTTCCGGGTTGACCAGAGGAGAGTAGCGGGACGGCAACTGGGGCAGTCCCGCGATCAAGGCGCACTCCGCCAAGGTCAGGGATTGGACCGGCTTATTGAAATAGGTGCGCGATGCCATCGCCACACCATAGGCGCCGCTGCCGAAATAGACTTGGTTCAGGTACAGATTGAGTATCTCGTTTTTGGTGTATCGACGTTCCAACTGCAATGCGAGCAATGCTTCACGAATCTTACGTATCAGCGTTTTGCGGTGGGTGAGAAAAAGTGTTTTGGCAAGCTGCTGGGTCAAGGTGCTGGCGCCTTCTGAGAATCGGCGGCGCATGATATTTCTGAGCGCTGCTCTGGTAATGCCGCGGATGTCGATGCCGCTGTGGCTGTAAAAGCGCCGGTCTTCGGTGGTCAACAAGGCGGTTATCAGTGGTTTGGGAATATCGGACAAGGGAACCGGTTCCCGCCGCTGCACATACAACTCGTCCAACAGATGTTGGTCCGCCGAGAAGATACGGGTTACGGCGGAAGGTTTGAACGACTCGAGGGCTTGAATTTGAGGCAGGTCATGCGTCAATGCGAGAAAAGCACCAATGGTCGCCCCACACACCACGCCGGTGACCAGGGCCAAACCGATCAATCCGGTTCGGTTACGTTTTTTTCGGGCTTTTTGCCGTGCTTGCATGTTTACTTTCTAGGTTGGTATGCCTTTCAGTCATCTTTTTTATGCAACATTGGGGGTACAGTCCCGGCATTCGGTCTTAATCTGATCAGGTCCAGTGGTTCACAGGGATGACTGAGTTGTAAGGTGACCCGGCTGCCCGGTTGAGCCAGACGGGTGACGCCACCGTCGCGATCTAAGATCCTTATGATATGATCACGATGCGGTGGACCGGTGGTTTTGATGATTTCTACCGCATCACCGGTGCGCAGTTGGTTGCGCACTTCCACAAGAACGGCCGTCTCACCGGATGGCGACAAAATCTTGGCGGCCAAGGGGTGCGACGATGCGCGGGGGGCGTTGAATTCGGGCCCAGAATCGCCGAAATACAATCCATTGCAGTATCCCCGGTTGGTGACCTTGTCGAGGTCCTTTTGCCAGTAGCGCTTCGGCTGGTAACTCTGGGGATCGGCATAATAAAGATCGATGGCCTCACGGTAGGTCTTTACCACGGTGGCCGCATAATGAATGCTTTTCATGCGCCCTTCGATTTTAAAGGCCCGGACACCGGCGGCCATCAGTTCCGGCAGATGGGCGATCATGCAAAGGTCCCGTGAATTGAATACGTATGTTCCCGCCTCATCTTCACAAATGGGATAGTATTGTCCGGGGCGTGTCTCTTCCACCAGGGCATACTTAAAACGACACGGCTGACAACATTTGCCCTGGTTTGCGGACCGTTGCGCCATAAAGCTGCTCAACAGACATCGGCCGGAATAGGAGATGCACATGGCGCCGTGCACGAAGGTTTCTATTTCCATAGTGGGGCATTTGTCGGCGATGTAGCCGATTTCGGCCAGGGTCAGCTCCCGCGCCGCATTGATCCGCGAGACGCCGCAGACGCGCCAAAATTCAACGCTGCCGGAATTGGTTGTATTGGCCTGGGTGCTCAAGTGGATGGGCATACGCGGGATGACCCGTCGCGCAAGTGCGATGACGGCGGGATCGGCGACGATGATGGCGTCGACGCCCATGTGATCCAGGCGGCGCAGATGGGTTTCGATGGCTTTCAGTTCTTTGTCGCGCGGGAAAACGTTGACTGTCACATAGAGTTTGGCCCGATACGTGCGGGCCAGCGCCAAGGCGTGGCCCAGTTCTTCATCCGTGAAGTTGCCGGCGAAGTGTCTCAAGCCGAAGGCTGGGCCGGACAAATACACCGCATCGGCGCCATAGTGCAGCACGATTTCCAGCTTTTCCATGTTTCCGGCCGGTGCCAGCAACTCGACTTTTCCGGTGGGTGGGTATGCTGCCATGGATCAGCAAGCCTCCGTGTTCGGGGCAACGGTTCCCGATGGGGCCATAACGCGGTCCAGATGCACCAATGAAAGCGCCAGATATTCGAAGGAAAAGACCTCGATGGAAACAGAACCCGTAAAGGTGCTTAAGAATTTTTGCAGACATCGGATAGTGGGCGGGTCCAGGTGGGTCAGGGGGCGATGATCTTTGTTGCCTGCCACTGCATGCAAATGAACGATCTCGATCCGATGACCATATCTGTCGAGTGTTTGGTTCAGCGCATGGCAATGGTGCAACAGATGGCCCACATCCACACACACGGCCATATCAAAATGGGTGACAACCGGTTCCAGCCACTGGGGTGGATAATCCAGCGTTTCCAGAGACATCTGTTGCGGCGCCAAATCCACGGCAGCAAAAAGTTCGGTCAAGCATTGCATACACCTGTGCTGCCAGGCTTGTTCGGCAGGTGCGTCGTGTGGATAGCCTGCCGACGGCAGGTGCAACGTGTGTGTCACCGGCGCCAGGGGCCTGACGAAGTCGATGATATGCGATAGACGATTTACAGCATGGCGCCGTTGCCGTGGGTCTTGACTGCCTGGGAACAGGTCAATCGGCAAATGCACATTGTACGTCAGACCATGCTGACGGCTTAAGTTCGCGAGCTGATCGATCTCTTCGAGGGTCGGCAAACAGTGCGGCGCACTTTCAAACAGGAGCAATTCGATTTCGTCGACAAAGGGTGCCAATTCCCTTACATTCGCAGCGTACCCGGCAGGATAGATAAATGACGGTACGCTCAATCGGAATGGATAGCGGCCCTTGTAGGATTTGCTCAATTTTGGGAACATGGTGTCCGCCAAGCATCATCAGCGCTTCGCAAGTGCATGGCCGCTTTTTAATGCAACGTTGGGGTTCACACCGTTGCGCCGGCAGAGGCGCCTGCTACCGCAGCCAAAAGTAAAAACAGGCCGGTTTCCGTGATCTCTATCATGGCTCCGAGCATATCACCGGTGATGCAGTTTACTTTTTTTTTATAGAAAGACAGTGTGGCCACCGTAATAAGGGACATGCCGGCGGCAAGCCAGATTGCATCCCACCCGGTCAGCAGCAAGGCTGTGATCCACAGGGCGCATAACCCCGAATAATCCCGCCAACGCGGGCGCTGTTCAAAAAAAGCCTGTCCGGTGCCGCCTTCGGGTCTGCCATAGGGCAGGTATTGCGTACCGAAAAGCACGGTGGCCCTTGAAAACCCGGGAACCAAAAGCAAATGCCAAAAGCGGTGCTGCTCAATGGCGCTGAAACCGGCCCACTTGAGCGCCAGGCAGCATACAACCGTCACCAGGCCCATGGCGCCCACCCGGCTGTCCTTCATAATGGCCAAAGCCCTCTCGATAGGCCGGTGGCCGTAAAGACCGTCGGCCGTATCGGCCAATCCATCCAAATGC
>JABDRH010000638.1 GCA_013041835.1 Desulfatitalea sp.
GTCCAAGGACGCAGGGCGTGATTGATATAAAAAGGGCTGTTCGCCACCCCCAGCTTTGTATCGGTGGGCATGGCCTTGAGGGTGGGTGGCAGAATTTTATGGTAGAGGGCCAGGGCGGTTTTAATCAGGCCTGCCGTACCGGCGGCGGCCTTGGTGTGGCCGATGTTTGATTTCACCGAGCCGAGGGCGCAGTGGTTGCCATTATCGGCTTGATCTTTTCTAAAGACTTCGCACAGGGCCTCGAACTCCACCTGATCGCCCACGCGCGTACCAGTTCCATGGGCTTCGACCATCTGGACCGTGGCGGGATCGACACCGGCGTGATGGTACGCGCGGGCGAGCGCCGATGCCTGGCCTGCCGCGCGGGGCGCATAGATGCTTTGGGACTTGCCGTCGCTGGCCGATCCCAGCCCTTTGATGACGGCGTAGATGCGGTTGCCGTCGCGTCGGGCATCGGCGAGCCGTTTGAGCACCACCATGCCGATGCCTTCGCCTAGCAGCGTGCCGTCCGCGTCCTGCGAAAAGGGCCGAATCTCCCCGCTGGGGGAAAGAATCTGGGATTTGGAAAAACACATGTGCATGAAGGCATCATTGATCGTGTCCACCCCGCCGGCCAGCACCATATCGGCACGTTCCCCGGTCAACTCCATCAAGGCCAAGTGCAGGGCGCTCATGGAACTGGCGCAGGCCGCATCGACCACACAGTTGGTGCCGCCCAGGTCGAGCCGGTTGGCAATGCGACCGGCCACCACATTGCCCAACAGACCGGGAAACGAATTCTCCTGCCAGCCCACATAGCTGTCGGAAATGGATTGCATGACCCGGTCGGCTGCAGCCGGCGGTACACCGGCCTCGTCCAGGGCACGGCGCCAAATGGGATGCCCCAGGCGGGCGCCCAGGGGAATCACTAGCTCTTGGGTGCCGGTGACTCCGAGAATCACGCTGGTTCTTTCACGGTCAAAGGACTGACCGCCGTCGCCGTATCCCGCATCCGCAAGCGCTTGCTTGGCCACCACCAGGCCCAGCAGTTGAGAGGTGTCCGTGGCTTCAATGGCCGATGGGGGGATGCCGAACTCAGACGGGTCGAAGTCCAACCGGGGCAGAAAGCCACCCCGGTTGCAGTAGATGTGGTCGGCTCGCTTGGGGTCGGGATCCAGGTAGTCGCGCAGATGCCGATGGGTATCGGGCGGGTCGGAGACAGCGTTGATACCGCGCATCAGTACCTTGAGAAATCCCTTCAGATCCGGCGATTGGGCAAAGGTGCAACCAATGCCGATGATGGCGACGGCGTGCTGTTCCATGGCGGCGATCTTTTTCATAAAAGAACTACATAGATCATTCGGTTTCAGTTTGCAATACTTGACTGATCCATTATTGGTTGGTATACACGCATGTCAACATAATAAGTTAACCCTATGATTTATTACACAAGCAGAGATTTATCCAAGCGGCTTTCCATTCATCCGGAAAAATGGAAGCGCTGGGCCCGAGCGTTTCTCCCGCCCGATCCCTTGGGCGGCCTACAGTCCGGCGTGGCGCGCCAGTTCAGCATACCGGATGCCTTCAAGGTCTACCTGGGGGGCTATTTAGTGGGCCGCTTGCGTTTCACAATGCCCGAAGCGGAGGTCATTTTGTCGGACCTGGCGGCCTGGTTGAAAAAAGCCGGCTTTCTCGATTTGAATCCCCTGCCGGCAGACGACATACTTCGCCGGATCGGATATCACCGCATCTACATCATCGAGCCGGAGGGAAACGGTTTTGCCTATGTGATTCGTACGCTGACCGCGCCAGCCGCTTTAGCAGGTCAGGCGCAGGGACAAGCCTGTTTCCGGCAAATTTACATGGGAACTTGTGAAGCGCCAAAAAGCGATTCCCAGCAGGATCCACTTTTGTCCGAGGCCGTCCTGGGAGCCCGTGTGGTGACCGTCAGCGCGCTATACGGGCACTTCCTAAGACATCTGCAGGCACACGACTGACCATAGAGGTGGACAAACGCTGCCGCATCTCTTCCATGGGGATCGGCCGAAAGACATCGGCGCCCGGCGGCAAGACGACGCCTTGGCTGCGCAGCCAGTTGCAGCGCAGGACGCCGGCGGCACCGTAGAGCAGGTTCAGGCCGACGACTGCGACCCGCCGCTGGTCCACTTTTTCAAGAAAGGTCCCTTGACTCCAGGCATTGAAAGCACCCATGGCGGGGCCACACCAGATCTGATAGTCCATTCGCCGTTCAGGATCGCCCCGTTTGGCCCATAAAGCGGATTGACCCAGATAGGAACGAAACACCAGGGCCATTTTATGCTTGGGGTTCGATTCGGCCCGCACGATTTGGGAAGGATCGCGCTCGTGGAAAAAGCGCTGTGTACTTTGCCAGGCGTCATCAAAGGAGCTGCGCAGCAAATCCCGCTCGATACTTTGCCGTACTGCTTCAGGCACCTGATTGTAAGCATCATGGGAACGGTAGATGTCATAGAGTTTGGCAGCCCGCATGGCAAACATGGTGCCGCGTTTGAGTACCTGCACTTTAACGCCCATTTCGAACATGTCGGCCGAGGGCGCCATGGTGACATCCGCCTGTTTGGTATGCGATAGCATCTCGCGCACGGTGTTAGAGGTGTCGGCTTCGACGCAAGCCTGGTTGATAGAGCCGGTCAATATATAAGCCGCACCCATGGCAAAGGCTGCAGCAGCGGCTTCGGGCGTGCCCACGCCGCCGCCCAATCCGACTCTTAGCGAATCGGTGAATGGGTACCGGCGGACCGCCTCGTCGCGCAGAGCGATGATGGTGGGCAACAGCGTCAGGGCAGGGCGATTGTCGGTGTGGCCGCCCGAATCGGCTTCGGCGGTAATGTCCTGGGCCATTGGAATGTGTTGCGCCAGTTTGGCTTCCTGGCGAGTGAGCTTGCCTTGCCGCACCAGTTCCCGAACCATCTTTTCCGGCGGTGGGGCGAAAAAGCGCTGAGCCACTTCCACACGAGACAACTTGGCCATGACGCGGTTGGGGCATATGATGCGGCCATCACTGGTCTGGTAAATGC
>JABDRH010000639.1 GCA_013041835.1 Desulfatitalea sp.
TGGCCCAACTGCAGCGCGGCTATAAAACACTCCCTCTCTTTTTTCGCTATATCCACCTGGGCACCTTTGTGGACACAGGGTTTGCATCGGCGCACGTTTCCACCGAAGACTTGTTGGCGGGCGCCGGTATTGAACTGGTCACCGGCCTGGAATTGGCTTGGGGGTTCATGGCCGATTTTCGCTTGGGCGTGGCGTGGCCACTGGCACAGCCATTCGATTTGGATCAGCAAGGACCGGTTTTTCTCGTTCAGATCGGAAGTCCGCTTTAGGGCGCGTGCATACATCCTGAACTCACCCCAATGTTTCATCACTTGATCTAAACCGGCGACGTGCTATAGTCGGCTCGCTTTCTACAGACCGGCACTTCGACCAAAAGGGGAAAACCATGAGCGCATTCTGGCGTTGGTGGCAGCACATACCAGAGCATCTTGATCCGGTAATCTTCCAGATCGGCAGTTTCCGTCTGCAGTACTACGGCATGATGTATCTGGTGGCTTTCAGCATCACCTACTTCGTTGCCCGGTACCGCATCAAAACAGAAAATCGCTGGTCTTTCACCCAAGAACACCTGCAGGGGCTGCTCACAGCAATGATCATCGGTCTGATTCTAGGCGCCCGGCTGGGATATGTCATCTTCTACAATTTGACATACTTTCTCGATCATCCCCTGGAAATCATTTTGCCCTTCAACTTCAAAAATGGCCTTCACTTCACGGGCATCTCCGGCATGTCCTACCATGGCGGTCTGATCGGGGCCTTTATCGGCCTATGCTGGTATTCACACAAATATAAGTTGGGAATCCTTGACGCGGCGGACCTGCTTGCGCCGGGCGGCGCGCTGGGATACACTTTCGGGCGGCTGGGAAATTTTATCAATGGTGAACTGTGGGGTCGAATCACCACCGCACCCATCGGCATGCACTTTCCCAACGCAGAAGGCAACGCCCTGCGTCATCCCTCGCAGTTGTACGAAGCATTTGCAGAAGGCATCCTCTTGTTCATCCTTTTATGGCCTCTGCGACACCGCTTGACGGCGTCCGGCGGCATCTTTGGGCTTTACCTGATCAGCTACGGCACGGCACGATTTATCATCGAGTTCTTCCGCCAGCCGGATGCGCACCTGGGGTTTATCTTCCTGTCTTTTTCCATGGGGCAAATGCTGTGCGGCACCATGATCCTGGCTGGCATCGGCTTCTACATCTACGGTCGCAAGTCGACTGCCAAGGGTGTTGGAAAGAAATAATTCTCCCCATCTTGTCCGTCTTGCCTGTCTTAGGGTTCACGCAAAAATACGGAATATCGAGATATTCTGTATTTTTGTATCGCGGCCGGGTGAGCTGAATCGACGCATGAAAAATGTGAAGTTATTTTTGCGCGAGCCCTAAGCGCCCGTCCAAGACGTTCCACCCTAAAGGTCAATAAAATAGCGATGAAATGCAATATCCGGGTTCAATTCTGGATGAAAGGTAGTGGCCATGATGTGCCCTTTTTGGACAAAGACGGGATCGGGATCGCGCCGGGCATGCACGGTCACTGCATCGGCATCCCATTGATCAATACGCGGTGAACGGATAAAAATGGCCGGATATTCGTACAGCGACAATAAGGGGACGTCCAGCAGGTGAGTGTCGCTGGCAATTTGGCGGCCATAGGCGTTTCGCGTCACGGCCATGGGAAGTGCCGCCAAGGCACCCGGTCGTCCATCCACCTTTTGCGCCAGCAAAATGGCTCCCGCGCATATCCCCCACACCGGCATTCCCGCCTCGATGCACGCTTTCAAAGGCGCAGTCATGGCAAACTCCCCTAAAAACTTGGCCATGACCGTGCTCTCTCCGCCGGGGATGATCAAGCGGTCAATGGCGGCCAGATCCGCCTGTGTACGAACAACCGTGTGACTCACGCCGCACTGTTGCAGATGGGGAATATGATCCAGAAAGGCACCCTGGAGACCGAGCAAACCAACCTGCATGCTTGCCTCAGATCCCCCGCTCGGCCATTTTAACCGCGAGAGCATCATTTTCCAGGCCGATCATGGCCGATCCCAAGTTCTTGGAGATCTCCACCAGCCTGGCCGGATCCTGGTAGTGAATGACGGCCTGGACTATGGCGTGGGCCATCTGAGGCGGGTTCTGGGATTTAAACACGCCGGATCCCACAAACACGCCGTCGGAACCCAAGGCCATCATGAGTGCGGCATCAGCCGGGGTGGCCACGCCACCGGCAGCAAAATTGACCACCGGCAATCGGCCCATTTCACGCGTCTGCTTAACAAGCGATACCGGAACACGCATGCTGCCGGCGGCTTGCGCCAATTGATGTGCGTCCATCCCGTTCAGGGCGTCGATCTCCTCGTTAATGGCCCGCATATGGCGAACCGCTTCGACAATATTACCCGTGCCGGCTTCTCCTTTGGTGCGAACCATGGCGGCCCCCTCGTCGATACGGCGCAGGGCCTCGCCCAAATTACGCGCGCCGCACACAAACGGAACCTTAAAGCCACTCTTATCCACATGACGGCTCTCATCGGCTGGTGTCAACACTTCGCTTTCGTCGATGAAATCCACCCCCAAGCTTTCAAGAATCTGGGCTTCCATGAAATGCCCAATGCGCACCTTGGCCATAACGGGAATGGAGACTGCGTCCATGATCGCCTGGATCATGGATGGATCGCTCATGCGGGCCACCTGGCCGTCTTTACGGATATCGGCGGGCACACGTTCCAGGGCCATCACCGCACAGGCGCCGGCTTTTTGGGCGATCCGCGCCTGGTCGGGCGTGGTCACGTCCATGATGACACCGTTTTTAAACATTTCGGCAAAGCCTTTGTTGATTTGTTCTCGTTGCATGGCGCTTTTCCTCTACAAACTAGAAGTTCCGATCCACGCCCTATGCGGATGAGCCGAAAGGGCTTGAAAAAGTTATCACATTTGTCTATTTATGTTAGTACAATTAGTGATTTGTCCTATATATGTCAAGCATGAAATCAAAACTGCCTTTATATCAAACCATTGCCGATACCATTAAGCAGCGGATCGTCGATGGTGAATACAAGCCTGGGGAAAAAATCCCTCCCATCCGTCACCTAACACAAGTGCTGGGTGTGAATAAAGCCACGGTTCATAAAGCTTTCATACGGTTAAAGCGCGAAGGACTTATCGAGAATAGAGTAGGCAGTGGTTCCTATGTG
>JABDRH010000642.1 GCA_013041835.1 Desulfatitalea sp.
GTGGCCCGGGGCCGAACGAATCTTGGCTGCCAGATATTGATCACGTTCATCGATAAGGGTCTTGCGCACTGACGGCAGGGCGCGGCCCATCTCTTCCAGGACAGCGGCCAGCATATCCTGCTTTTTCAATCGTTCCACATCCTCGGCGCTGATCTCATCGGCCTCCCCGAACGAAAGCAGAAGTTGGAAAACCAGTTTGATGCGGGACCACCAGCCCATGAATCCCCAAGTGCGCGACAAGGTCACTCGCACGTCCCGGTCGGCCAGATGAATGTCGGCGCCCGCTGACTCGGCCGATTCGATGGCTTGAATCATCTCCTGGCCGGGACGAATGTCTAATTTTTTTGCCATGCGCTTTTGAAAAGCGGCCAGAATCAGGTTGGCCAGCAGCAGGAAGGCCTTCTTTTCCTTGATCACCCGGATGATGTCCATTTGCTGCCAGGCGTCCTTCTGACGCAGGGTTTGAAAACGTCCGGCGCACAATTCCACGCTGACTGTATCAGGCTTCTCCGCCTCGATCACTTTCTTAACCAGGTCGACGCTCTGCTGGGACACATGAGCCGTGCCCACCAAAACAATCTCTTTTCCACCGAAAGTCAGGCGGTGGGTCGGATCGTTGTTTTTATTGATATCCATGGTAATAAGGGGAATCCTTTCTCGTCCGGAGATCTCTCGCGTTCGTAAGGTATCGTGTCCTGTATCTGCGAGCGGCGGTGAAAACCTTCCTATCATATAAGCTTGAGCGGGATTGTCAATAAAATGCGCCGCCAACTTTCCGGGCCAACACTCCGGCAGGAACAAGCACGGAGTGCCCACGTAACTATTTAAATTTTAGATACAATAATTGTCGACATCGGTGATGAAAAAAACACGGTGACAGCCGCCACAGTTTTTGCTTGGCAAAAGATGGTGATCGATAGAGGCGGCTGCATTGCATATCGGCCGTTTGGGTCGATCGGTTTTGTTTCTCTTGTCAATGGTGGTAGCAAGGGTGCGGCAACTGCCCCTTGCTGATCATGTCCCGTATCTGTTATGGCGTTTAAGATAAACGCTGAATGCACCATGGCACCTACACATCGTGAGGCCGATGAATGCCTTCAATTGATCATTGTGAAAGCCCTCGGCACAACTCGGCTCAAATTATCCGTTATGCGTTTCAGGTCTCTTTCCTGCGTAACATATTTCTTGTGTGCCTGTTGGTCGCTCTGCTTTTTCCCCTCTACAACACCTTTTTTATGACGCCGGCCTATCGGAAGCTGCTTGCCGGCATTAACGAAAATGAAGTCTGGCGTACCGGCTTGCATTTGATACGCCGCCTGAGCATCGGCGATCAAACCTTGCCGGCGGCAGCGCAACTGGACGAGTTGAACACCTGGGCGGCCCAGATCAAAACCGACTTTCATATAGAAAAGGTAAAGGTGTTCAATCCATCAGGCAAGGTGATCTTTTCGACCACGCCGGATGACGTGGGTCAATTCAACACGGAGCCTTGTTTTTCCGATATCTTGGCCCGTGGTGATGTTTACACACAGATCATTACCCACCGAGATCCGGACCGGGAACACCCCCATGCACCCAATAATGTGGCCCGGATTTTCGTGCCTTTGCTCCATGAAGGCGTGTTTCTGGGGACCTGCGAAATTCACTATGACATGACCCACGCCCGGGATCATCTTTTCGGTTTGCAGCGTCAGGGGAACGTCACGGTCATTCTTATCGCCGTGGCCATGATGACCATCGTGGTGGTGGTGCTGTTCAAAGCTTCGGCTGCCATGCTGAGCCACCGCTATATGGACGACGCCTTAAAGCGGTCACGCGATGAACTGGAACTGCGGGTCAACGAACGCACCACGAGCCTGATTCAAGCCAACCGGGAGCTGAGTCAGGAAAACAGCGAACGGCGTCACGCGGTCAGCGCCTTGAGAGCCAGTGAAAAGCGCTTTCGCAATTTGATCGAGACCATGCCTCACGGCATCCGCGAAACCAATGCCCACGGTACCATCACTTTCGTCAACCCGGCCCATGAGAAAATTTACGGCTATAGCCAAGCGCAGATGATCGGCACCCCCATGTTCGACCTGGTGGCCGATGAGAGTGAACGCGAGCAGCTCAGAGACCACCTGGCCTATATCGTCGAACACCAGCCTCACCCCAGCCCCTGGTTCAGCCAGGACCGCACGCAGTCCGGACGTATCATCGAAACCAAAGTGGATTGGCGCTTTCAACGCGACACCCAAGGGGCAGTGACCGGTCTGATCATCGTGGTCTCGGACATCACCCATCAAAAACAGGCTGAAAAAGCACTGCTGGACAACATCAATTTCATGAACACCCTGATCGACACGATCCCCACACCGGTTTTTTTCAAGGATGAACAAGGGGTTTTTCTCGGCTGCAACACCGCCTATGCCAAGATCATTGGCTTGCCCAAAGAGCGTATTTTAGGACGCCGCCTCACTGATTTAGACGGCATCAATTTTAAACCCATGGTCGAACAGTACCATCAGCAGGATCTGGCCCTGATCCGGTCTCCGGGCATCCAGGAGCATGAAGCCCATCTCACGGCCGCCGAAGGCGGACGCCGGGAGTATATGATCTTCAAAGCCACGTTCCATGATGCCGATGAGCGCGTGGCCGGCCTTGTGGGCATCATGATGGACATTACCGAGCGCAACGAGGCCGAACACCAGCGCCTGCAATTGGAGCGACAACTGCAACAGGCCCAAAAGATGGAGGCCCTGGGCACCCTTGCCGGCGGGATTGCTCACGATTTCAACAACATCCTGGCGGCTATCATCGGCTACTCCCAGATCGCCCTCACCGACCTGGATTCTCAGACACCGGTACACGGCTATATCAAGCGCGTCCTGGAAGCGGGCGAACGGGCTGGCGACCTGGTCAAGCAGATCCTCACGTTCAGTCGGCAGGGGGAGATTGAACCCTCACCACTGCAGATCAACACCATCGTCAAAGAGGTGCTCAAACTGGTTCGTGCCACCTTGCCGGTCACCGTCGAGATTGTCAGCGACATCGACAGCAGCAAGCCGGTCATGGCCGATCCCGTGCAGATCCATCAGGTGATGATGAACCTGTGCGCCAATGCAGGCTATGCGATGCGGGAAAAAGGGGGGCGTTTGACGGTGCAACTGAAGGATGTCCACCCGGACGAGACATTTTCCCGCCGGTACACGGGTCTGAAGGCCGGCCCGCTCGTAAAACTGAGCGTAGCCGATACCGGCGTGGGGATCCCCGCGCAGATCATGAGCCGCATCTTTGATCCTTTTTTTACCACCAAACCCAAAAACGAAGGCACCGGCATGGGGCTTTCGGTGGTGCATGGCATTATCACCGATCTGGGCGGGGTGGTGACGGTGGACAGCTCCCTGGGCCAGGGGGCCCGCTTCGATATCTATCTGCCGGCCCTTGATGGCGATGCCGTCCAGTCCGTGGTCCAAAATGATCCCATACCGGCAGGAACGGAACGTCTGTTGCTGGTGGACGACGAGATTTTCCAGACCGACATGCTCAAGCATATGCTGGGACTGCTGGGGTATAAGGTGCACGTCTGCAACAGCAGTTCAGAGGCGCTGGCCCTGTTTGAACACGATCCGGCCGATTTTGACCTGGTGATCACCGATATGGTCATGCCGGAATTGACCGGTGACGAACTGGCCCGTCGGATGTTGGCCCTGCGATCGGATTTGCCA
>JABDRH010000643.1 GCA_013041835.1 Desulfatitalea sp.
TCTGTGGGGAAAGGATGCTTTGATTATCCATTTATGTCTGCAAGTGCTCTATATTTCAGTTATTTTATATTGCCGGAATCGAGCCGCACCCTAATCAAATAGCTCAAAAAGCCATGCAGCTCGACTCCGCTGTGATTTGGGCCGGTCAGGCACCCTCCCCGCAGGCAGCACGTCGGCATATTGAAATACCGGCCATATTCCTGAACCAACAGATCCGAGGCAGCTTTTGAAGCGCCGAAAAGAGAATGTTTGGATTGATCGATGGAAAAATCTTCCGCTATTCCATTTTCATACTGTTGGTCGTCATAATCCCATCTTGTTTCCAATTCTTTTAATTTGATAGTGTTGGGCCGATCACCATACACCTTATTTGTCGACATGTGGACAAAGGGTGATTCCGGGCAATACCGCCGGGTTGCCTCTATCAGGTTAAGGGTGCCCACGGCATTCGTATCAAAGTCGTCAAAAGGCATGGCCGCGGCACGATCATGCGATGGCTGCGCGGCGGCATGGATTATTGCATCCGGACGCAATCGCGAAAACAATTCAAGAATTGCGCCTCGATCCCGAATATCCATTTCATGATGCTCAAAAGTATTTATCGACGCCTGCAGACGTTGTTGATTCCATCGTGTATCACCGGATTGTCCAAAGAAAAAAGCTCTTTGATTATTGTCTAGGCCGTGAATGTAGTACCCCAAGTGGTGGAAAAAGAGACATACTTCAGAGCCAATTAATCCGGAAGACCCAGTTACAAGTATTTTTTTCATGAAGCTACCCATTTAAAAATGCTACCGTCCCATTGCAGCGGTTTTTGACCTGATGATGCAATTGTTTTTTGCCGTGGCCCTTATGCGCTGAATCCTGGATCTTTATCAAAAGAGCGGTTATAAGGACAAAATGACGGCCGCGCCCAGGCTGATTTGATAAAGGATTGTCGTGATATCCTTGATTTCTTTCATCCAATCCGTGCGCTTGACTTTTTCCGGCACCAGGATGGTGTCGCCGGGAAACAGCTCCGTTGTATAAAAGCTATTGCCGCGCCAGAGTTTATGCGTGCTGTCCCACTTCAGGCCAAAACCGGATTGCTGTTTGCTGAATACACTGCCGTCGGCGCGGACCACATAGATTTCACCGGTTTCCGCGTTTTTTCTGGGTCCGCCGACTTTGTCCAGGTAGTATCCCACGGTTTGGCCGGGATTGTACGCCATGGAAACCGGGTTATAGACCTGGCCCAATACGGTGACGGTTTTGGGATTTCGCGGAATGGTCAGCGTGTCTCCGTCCAACAATTCAACATTGTCCGGACATTCTGCCAATTGGTCCAGGGCTTGCAGATGGATTACCATGCGGCCGGTGATGGGCACTTGTTTGAGTTTCTGCACGAGCTGCTGGCGGCTTTCCAGGATCGCCTGCGAGGCGGCCACATCTTCCTCGCCCATAGCGCCGGCAGCCAATTGGGAAGTGATTCGATAGATCTCCTGCTCCTGCTCGGCGATCAGGCGGTTGGTTTGATGGCGTTGCGATTGTTTCAGCGATTCTCTGGTAAAAAATGCCCCGTTTAGGTATGCGTCTTGGCTGTATCCGCCGGCGCGTTCGAGCACCGAGGCCAGCTTTTCCCCCTTGGCAATGGCATAGGAGCCGGGGAACAGCACTTCACCGACAATCTTCACGGTATACTTTTCCGCGTAATCCGGTATGCTGCGCACGAACAGATGGTCGTCCACCTGCAGGGCAAGATCATGTTCCGGGATACCTTCCAGCGCTTTTTGCAGATCGATTAAATGGCGCTCGGTTTTCGTTTGCAATCCCATGGGCAGAAAGCGCGTGATTTCAGCTTGCGAAAGATATGCGCTGCGTTTGAGGTTGCCGGCCGTGGCGACCAGATCGCGGACCGTCATTTTTTCGTAAAGGCGGTAGGTGCCTGGACGCAGTACGGCGCCGCTGACGGCCACTTGCGGCAGTTCTTCCATTTGCTTGCGTGAAAACAATTTGACGACATCATATTCGCGGAGCAATAAGTTGTGATCCGGGTCACCGTCCAAGGCTTTTTTCAAATCAACGGTCTGAATCAGCGGTTGATATTCCGGTGGCGCCATGCGAATCACCTGGGCCAGATCCGGAAAGAATTCAGGCAAGAGGTTGTCGTAGGGCAGGATTAAATCGGATAGGCGCATGCCCGGCGATAGTTCGTACTCACCGGGCCGCACCACGTAACCTTCCAATCGCACATAGCCGCCGGCCAGGGCGATGGGCGCCACCCGGATACGATCCCAATCCATGAGGGCCAATGACAAGTTGTCCCGAGCCTTTGCCGAAGTGCCGATATCCAGGTCCAGCACGGTGGTGATCCGGTGGTCCCGCACGCGATCGACCTGGACTTTTTGCAGGTAGGCGGTCGGGATTAAGCCGCCGGCCAAATCCAGGGCCTGCGACAATGTTAATCCGTCTTTCAGTTCGTAAATGGCCGGTCGCCGTACATTTCCGGCAACGGCCACCACTGGCCCAATGATGGGTACAAAAATCGTGTCGCCCGATTGCAGGCGAACATCTTTGCTCTTATCGCCCTTGAGAAAGAATGCATAAAAATCTATGGTGGTAACGCGCTTGCCTTCGCGCAGGAGTTGGATATTGCGCAGGGTCCCTGTTTTTGCCGGTCCGCCGGCTTCCGACAGGGCCGTCAACACCGTAGACAGCGAATTGACCTGGTAGGTGCCGGGAGATTGGACTTCACCGACCATAAACACCTGGATGGATCTTAAAGCGCCCATGGAGACATTGAATTCGAAATTGGTGAAGTATTTTGCGATCTGCCTGCGGATGGTTTCCCTAACCTGACCAAACGTCTGGCCCCAGACATTGATGACTCCCAACCGGGGCACGGCGATCTCGCCGTTGCGGTTCACGGCGGCCATATAATTGCCTTCGATGCTGCCCCACACATCAATGCGCAGGGTATCGCCC
>JABDRH010000648.1 GCA_013041835.1 Desulfatitalea sp.
GTCCGGACGCACAGCACCGAAGGCCAGGGCGTAAGTTCCGGCAAGGTTCAGTACCGTATCAAAGACAAGTCAGGTGCATTGCCGACCGTGGTGGATCAATTATCCAAGACACTGGTTACCCTCTCGACCCCAACCTCACGGGCCCATACCATGCAACAACTCGGCATGCTGCTGCGTCACATCGCCGCATTGCCAACAGGCAAAAACCTAACCCGCAAACAAAAACGATCGGCAACCGATCAAGTGCTGACACTCATTGCACAACCCGGAGGCCGGATCACCCCAAGCGACATCGACAAGGTAAAGGCAGTCTTAACCCGTGGCATAAAAGACGCGCGATAGAGGCGACTCCAAAAGCCGGGCTGAAACGGCCCGGCTTTTGGAATGGATTTTTGGGGCGCGAACCCTTAGGGCTCGCGCAAAAATAACTTCACATTTTTATGCGCCGATCCATCTCACCTGCGTTATAAAAATACAGAACATCTCGACATTCTTTATTCTTTGTGCCTTGCCGGGTGAGCGCCTCGACACCTAAAAATGTAAATTTATTTTTGCGCGAACCCTTAGGCGATTTCTGTCAAAGAATATACCCTTTTCCGCCAATCGCCTTAAAAAAGAGTCATTTTTAAATTCACGCCGAACACCTGCGCCGGCATCGGATAGCCGTATACT
Source organism: Desulfatitalea sp. (assembly GCA_013041835.1). GTDB lineage: Bacteria > Desulfobacterota > Desulfobacteria > Desulfobacterales > Desulfosarcinaceae > Desulfatitalea. Next base: position 673 of record JABDRH010000648.1, read on the forward strand.
TCCTCGTACGCTTCTCCGAAGAGATTGACGATATATCCGCGCAGCTTGACGTTTTCAAACAGTTCATATTCAACACCCGCATCCACCGTGATGAAGGCATCCAGGGTGTATATCGCGCCCTCTGTCTTGCGCTCTCCTGTGTACCGGATATCCGATGTCCATAAAGTCTTCGGGAACAACCGGTAGCGAATACACAGATTGGCTTTATGCTCCGGCGCCAGTTCAAGCAAAATCGCATCGGCCAGTATTTTTTCTTCGTCATATTCGGTTTTGCGGTAGGAGTAGTTGCCGAACAGGGTCAGTTTATCGGTCAGGGCCGCGTTGAACTCCGCTTCAACGCCGAAAAAAATCACTTGATCAAGATTATATCCGTAACTGCCGGCCGCATGGTGCGAGTCCCCTGAATTGGCGACGATATAGTTTTCCACGTCAATATAATAGAACGACAGTCGTGTATCGGTATATGTGTTGATCTTATGAAAAACGCCTGCATCGTAGTGCATGCTGGTTTCTGTTTTGATTTCATCGCCTTTTTCCTCAGAGCCGAAACCGGCCCATGCAGGGCGATCTCAACACCCCGGCACATGGTAGTCTTTATTGACCGAGACAAAGGTGGAAGTATTCTCGGACATCATATAGGTCAGTGTCGATTTGGGAAGCCATACGTCCGTGGTAATGTCATGCCGGTATCTTGATGATCTGGGGTTTCCCGGTTCATCGCTATACGCATATGTTTTTTCGCGGATGTGCGCATAGCGCAGACCCAGCACCAAGGAGAGTTTGGGGGTTGCCTGCCAGGTGTCTTCAAAATAGCCGGCCTGAATACGCCAGATATCCGGCGTGGATTTTACCTCCATGTGCCGCTGGTCATACCCGACCACCAAAGTGTTCTTGTCCCAAAAATCCATTTGATACTCGAACCGTCCGCCATAGTGACGCTCTTTGCGATCATTGCCGCCGGAATATTTCTGGTTGAATACGTATTGTGCCTCCGGCGGGTCCGTCGCCGGGTCATACCTGCTGTTTTTGACCAGCGTATAATAATAGCTGTCTTCTTCTCCCATCGTCTCATAGTATTGAATTTTCATGGAAGACTGCTTAAAGGGCTGTTCAAAGCTGACATCTTTATGAACGGAGCGTTTGAGTTTGTAGTTGTCTCCACCTGCAAAGGACATATCCCGGTACCGCCGGATCGTATCGGCATCTTCGGGCACCACGGGATAGTCCGGATCGTAATCGGCATAGATGCCGCCCGGATCGTTCGCCAGGGCGTATCCCATCTTTAAGTCAGAACCTTTGACCGACAACGTCAGGATGCCGTCAAAGGCAAAGATATAGGCCAGCCTGACGGAATAGTCCTCACCGTCATAGCAATTGTTTCGCAGATACCCGTCCGACACTTTATATCCGTAATTCAGGAAATAGGTCAGGTCACCGATCCCGCCGCCGGCGGTCACCCGGCCGGTGAAGGTGTTGTAACTGGCGTAATCGGCCGAAACCGTCATACGGGGAACAAGGGTTTCCCGGATTTGCCCCTTTTTGGTAATAATATTGATGACGCCGCCTTGGGAGTTTTCATACTGGGCGGATGCAGCGCCGCGAATCACTTCGATTTTTTCGATATCACCCGTGGTCAGGCTGGACCAGTCCACATAGGTGTCCGCCCCGGCCGTGGGCGCAGTGATGGTTCTGCCGTCAATGGCAATGGTGAACCGGCTGTCATCAAAACCACGCATCATAACCATCTGCTGCGGATCGGCCCCCAGGGAGCCGCGCATTACATCGATGCCGGTCAGATGCATTAAAATATCCTCAACGCGGTCCACGGACCCGCTCTTATTGAATTTTTCAACATCGATCACCGTTTTGGTCGGTGTCATGGTCATCGCACCGCCGTGAAATGCAGTGACAAACATATCTTCCAGTTGAACGGGTTCGGTTTGGTCACATTCCGGACACGCCGTCTGATCGGAATGATCCGGATCTTCCGGTTCCGCCGATACCGCCGGCGCCCGGAACAGACAGACCACCAGCAGCAAAGGCACTATTTTTTTCACGACCTTCGCATAATGTTTTATTGTCATTGGATAGCCCTTATTCTTTACGGACCGGCAGATAGCTGTAGTCCACAATCTTTTCAATCGGGATTCTTTTTGGTAATCGACCGATATTGATCATGATGTCCTGTTGTTTGTATATCTGCTGTTCCGGTTCCCTTCCATCTTCAAAGTGCCGCAACGCCGACTTCATGGCCACTTGCATCTCCACACCAGTGTATTTAGGGATCCATTTTCTCGCATGCCTTTCATTGTGTTTGATGTAGTCAAAAGCCTTGACCAGACCCCGTAAAAAGGCCCTGACGTTTTGCGGATGCGCTTTCAAATACGTATCCGTGAAAAACAGTCCGCTGAAAATGTAGCCTGGTATCGCGTCATTAAACGAAATCAACAGACGGCTCGCACCATGCATCTCCAGCATGGTCGCTGTCGGATCTCAGGCCACAATGACATCAACGCCCTTGGACTTCAGGGCTGCTTCATGCTTCATGGCATCATCGAGCTTGATCCCTTTGATCACCCGGATATCATCTTGGGTCAGGCCGGCCATCTTCAATGTTTCCGACACGATCATGGCCGCTGTAATCGAACCGGAGTCAGCCACGCGGCCTCCCTTGAGATCTTCTACCTTCTGAATCCCGCTCTTTTGATCCACATGCAATCCACAGCGCGTACCGCTGTGGGCATGGCCCAGCCAGGCCACGATTTTTATGGGAATATTTCTCAGCGCCGCATGAAACGTTCCCCCCGGATCGAGCTGGCCCGCATCGATATCCCCATGCAATGCAGCGGCAATGATATTGTACTCACCCACCAGGCGGATCAGGCGCACATCCAAACCTTCCTGTTTCCAGAAACCCTGCTCAAGCCCGACATACAGCGGTAGATCGTCGATGCTTCGGCCGTAGGTAATGGTCATGGCCTCCGGTGAGCCTTGCGTCGCGCTGCCCTGGCCAACCATAAAGAAGGCAAGCGCAGCCAGGGTCATCAATAGGGTTGCAACGCTTTGTTGATACATGGTGCATCTCCTTTCCACGGTCTTTACCCCAACTTGGTTTGATCTAAGGACCCAAAACCGGAGCAATAGCAAGCTATTGTGAGGATTTTGGGGCCGCAGATCGGCCCCAGACGACCTGAAGCCGGGATGGATAATTGCTGACGTTATTTTTGCGCGAGCCCTTAGTTGCCTCCTGCCATGGAGGTTTCCGTATGCCATACAAGAATGTTGCCTTGGATAAAACGCGCCAGGCGATCCAACGAAAACCCCATGAGGGAAATCACCATGATCCCGGCAAACATCCGGTCCGTGGCAAAGGTTCGCTGGGCATCGATCACCAGGAAACCGATCCCGGAATCGGCGGCCAGCATCTCGACACCGACAATCGCCAGCATGGACATGGCCGTTGAAATGCGCATGCCGGTAATGATCATGGGAAGTGCCGACGGAATCAAAACTTTTGTCCACATCTGCAAGCCACCGGCGCCCAGCGCCCGCGCCGCCAGAATCAATCGAACATCCACGCCTTTGATACCGGCAATGGTGTTAAGCACGATGGGAAAAAAGCAGGCCTTGACAATGATGGCGATCTTCGATCCGTTGCCGATGCCGAACCACACAAACATCACCGGAACCAACGCAAAGGTTGAGATGGGCCGGATCAGTTCAATCAGCGGGTCGAAAATGTTTTCAAACAGCTTCGACCAGGCCACCAGGATGCCGATGCTCAACCCCACCCCCGCGGCGATCATATAGCCGGCCACGGCTCGCAAAATACTGATGCCGATATGGGGAAACACTTCGCCGGACAGGGTCATGTCATACAGCGCCTTGAGCATGGAACTGGGGGGCGGAAAGAAAAACGGGTCGATCAGACCGGCTCGGCCAATCGCTTCGCACGCCATTAAAATGAACAGCGGTGAAATCATCTTTTTCCAGTTAAACCCCATTATCCGGCAACTCCTGTATCTCTTCCCAGATCAGGCGCCGCAGCATTTTCTCATGCCTGACAAATTCCGGTGTGGTTAGCACAGCCCTTGTTCGCGGCCTTGGAATATGAATGCGCCGCGTAGCCATGATTCGGCCCGGCCGCTGGCTCATCACCACCACGCGATCGGAAAGATAGATCGCTTCGTTGATGCTATGGGTGACAAACAACACCGTGCATTTTGTATCCTGCCATATACGCAACAGCTCGTGCTGAAGCGATTCGCGCGTCAGGGCGTCAAGGGCCCCGAAGGGTTCATCCATGAGCATAACTTTGGGCTCATTGGCCAG
>JABDRH010000649.1 GCA_013041835.1 Desulfatitalea sp.
CCATTGGCGGTTACCAACTTTTATGGGAAGGCGAGATGCGGCTTACCCTGGATGCCTACCGAGACATGCTGGGCGCCCTGGTTTTGGCCATCCTTCTGATCTTTCTGATCCTGGTGGCCTATTACCAATCCTTCAAACTGCCCCTGGTGGCCATGGCGGCCATGCCCCTGGCGCTGATCGGCCTGTTTCCCGGTCACTGGATCATGGGGGCCCAGTTTTCGGTCAGCTCAATGGTCGGCGTGATCGCCCTGGCCGGTATCGTGGTGCGCAATTCACTGCTCATCATCGATTTCGTTCAGGACTTTCAGCGCCAGGGCATGGCGCTTAAGCAGGCCATTATGGAGGCCGGCATGGTTCGCCTACGCCCCATTTTTCTCACGGCCCTGGCCATCGTGTTCGGCAGCCTGGTGATGCTCCATGATCCGGTTTTCGGCGGCTTGGCCATCTCGTTGATCTTCGGCACCATCGCTTCCACCTTGTTTACGATGATCATCGTTCCGCTGCTGCTGTTCATGGTGTTGGAACGTCAGCAGCGTGCGGTGGTCAACAGCCCTTTGCAGCCGCAAGAGAGCGCCTCATGAGAACAGACGATTGTATCGCAAAAGGATGCAAACGAATATCAGCGGCCCTATTGATCGTGATGGTGAGCGCTACCGGCATCGCGGCCGAATCCCTGCAGCAAGCCTGGGACATGGCCATCGCCGTGGACCTGGGGCTGAAGGCATCGCGGCAGGGTACCCTGGCCGCGGCCAGCCAACTCAAGGCTGCTCAATCCGCGCGCCTGCCCGGTGTAAGCCTGGAAGCCGGTTACACGGTCTTGGATAACGAGCCGACCTTCAAAGCCGACTTGCTCGGACAATCCCTGCAATTGCCCATGGCACAGGAAACCAGTGCGGGCTGCAAAGCCATGACGACCCTGCCGTTGTACACCGGCGGACGCATCCAAAACGGCATCGATGCATCGACAGCCATGCTCGACGCCGCCAAGCTGAATGAAACCGGGGCGGTTCAACGTCTAAAGCTGCAGGTGGCTGACGCGTTCGTGGCCGTGCTGCGCGCCGGGCGTATCCTTAAAGTAATCGATCGGCAGGTGAAGAGCCTGGAAGCGCACGCCCGGGATGTTCAAAATTTGCTTAAAAGCGGAATGGTGGCCCAAAACGACCTGCTCGCCACCCAGGTGGCTTTGGCCGATGCCCGCCAGAAAGCCTTACAGGCCACCAATGGGCTGGATCTTGCGTCCGCCGCCTACAACCGGCTGCTGGACCGTCCTTTGGATCAGCCTGTCCTGCTGGATGAAGCGCTTCCCGAAACAGTGGGTGAGGACTTGACCGGATTGACGGAACGGGCGCTGGCCCAGCGCAGCGAACTGGCCGCACTGGATCGTCAGATCGCGGCCCTGCGTCATCAGGGCGACGTCGTGCGCGGGGAAAACTTGCCCCAAGTCGCCCTTTCCGGTGGCTATCTCTACCAGGAAAATCGCTATCAGGTATATGAGGATCAGTGGTTGGTCGGGGTTGGCGTCCGGTGGCATCTGTTTGACGGCGGCATGGTCCGCCACCGGGCAGAAGCTGTCACCCGTCAAGCCGCCGCCTTGGCTGCAAAGCGCGATGAACTGGCTTCGATCGTTAGCCTGCAGGTGCGCCAAGCCTGGCTGGATCTACACGAGACACACAAGCGTATCGAGGTCACCTGCTCGGCCATTGCCCAGGCTGAAGAAAACCTTCGCGTGGCCCAGGACCGATATGTCCATGGGCTGGCCACCCATACCGAAGTGCTGGATGCCGAGACCCTGCGGGCGGCTAGTGCAACCAATCACGCCAACGCCGTTTTAGACGCGGTCATGGCTGGGCTGCGATTGAAGCATGCCACCGGGCAGATTTAGCTGTTAGGCGATTGGCGGAAAAGACGATACCGTCTGCAAGGCGTGTCAAAGGACGCATGCTGTCTGTATTCGGCTTTTGACACAACGCAGCAGACGGGAAAAAAGACAAGAAAGAGGGTATATTCTTTGACAGAAATCGCCTTGACCATCCGAAAATCGAACCCTGCGCTTGAGGGCGGCAAGCCAATGCCGCCCCCAATAGCCATTCTAAGATACTAACGGTTACCGCGTTTGGAGGCCTTAAGGGGGTTGATCTTGGCTTTGCTGGCCGCTGTCTGGCTGACCACGTGGGTGGCCAGGTTGCAGTTTCCGTTTTTCCATTTGATGGACGGTTCGGGGCAGGCGCTGCAATACCATCCTGATTCGATTTGGGCGGCACGGTTGCATCCCTGGCAGGACTCGATAATTTCGTGGCATAGGCCGCCTTTATAACTACAGCCCGTGGTGGTCATCAAAGCGCATTCAGAACCTTTGCGAATAGTTTGGCAGATCATGGCAATCACTCCTTTGGTAGAATAAATAAACAGCCGGTTGAATGCCGGCTGTTTTTTCCTGACAAACGTCCGTCCGCCCTATAATCGAGGCCGCTATCGTTGTCAAGGCGAATTACATTGTAAAATCTCCCCAGATCCTGGCTGATATTGTATCGTCCGGCGCATGAAAACCTTTAAAGGTGCTGGAAAAAAATCACCGGATTGCGCCGGATGTGCCGTGCCATGACGTGATGGTGCCGTTCTATTCCGAAGCGTGTTGATATACATGCACATCGCGTTGGGGAAACGGGATGGAAATACCTTCATCGTCAAAGGCCTTTTTGATTTGCTCGGTAACACCAAAAGAAACCGCCCAGTAGTCAGAGGCGGAAACCCAGGGGCGTACTACGAAATTGACGCTGCTGTCGGCCATCTCCGAAACGGCGATTTGCGGCGGCGGATCTTTGCGCACGCGTGCATCCTTTGCCAGTACATCGGCAATCACCTGTCTGGCCTTGTCGATGTCGTCACCGTACCCGATACCCACTACCAGATCCACCCGACGGGTGCCCTTCACCGTCCAGTTGATAATATTGTCCCCCATGATCTTGGCATTGGGGATAATGACGGTTTTATTGTCGGGCGTCACCAATGTGGTGGTAAATATTTGAATCTCCTCCACCGTGCCGGTCACGCCTCCGCCTTCGATGTAGTCGCCCACGCTGAAGGGGCGAAACAAAATCATCAGAAAACCGGCCGCGAAATTGGACAGCGAACCTTGCAGGGCCAACCCCACAGCCAAACCGGCGGCACCTAATACGGCAATGAACGACGTCGTTTGGATGCCAAGCTGGCTCAACGCGGCAAGCACCACAAAGGCCAACAGACCGATATAGGCGAAATTGGCGATGAAGCGTCGCACCGTCTGGTCCAGAT
>JABDRH010000650.1 GCA_013041835.1 Desulfatitalea sp.
GGGCCCGCTTGTCCGCACCGGTTACATACGGAAAGAGCTTGACCCTGTCTTTCATAACCTTCTGGTAACGGTCGCCCTTGTCCATGCGGTTGCCGTATCGCGTCCAGTAGTTGCGCGAAGACCACTCCACCGGAAGATCATAGTAGTTGCGCTGTTTTGGAAATTCAAGCGCTTCATAGGGCACGGGCTTGTTGTCCTTACCCTTGTTGTCTTCGGCAATGGTCTCCCGGTGTATCAGCCGGGGTGTACTGCTCTTGTCCTTTGTATGGACAAACAAGTCGAAGCGGGCGGCCTGTTGGTCGGTTGTGAGCGCATAGGCCTTGGCCACGACCTGGGCGGGCATGGCGGTTTCGAAAAACAGGTCACGCCATGCGACGCTCATTTTTTTCCACACCGGCACGGCATAGGCGTTATCCTTGTAAACCCCAATATGCCGGCGGTAAAAGACCTGCTCAAGCGTGCGTTTGGTGATGGGGCCGGCGATACCGTCTACTTGAAGGCCGTACTGTTTTTGAAAAGCCTTGATCCCGGCCCGTGTCTTGGGCCCCACGATGCCATCCACCCGGCCGCAGGCAAAGCCCAGCAGATTCAGATGATGTTGCAGCGATTTGTCCTCGTGGTCCAGCAGGTAGTTCAGCTCCAGAAAATCTTTCAGTAGATACTGCTGAAGATAATCTTCGTTGGGGTCCAGGCGCGGTACAATGGGCATGCCGGCCGCGACTTCACCCCAAGCGTTTTTGATGCGGTCGAAATATTTGAATTTCAGATAGAACCAGTAAAAGCGCACCTCCAGGACGATAGGCGCGCCGGCCGTGCCTTCGCCCTTCTTTTTGGAATCATAATTTTTGAGTTTGCCTTCATCCAGCTTGAGCTGGGTCTCATCGTAGTGAAAACCGCCGTCGGCCGTGTCGACCAACATGGGGATCTCCATCAGCTTCCGATCATCGAACAGCTTGATGGTTTTGCTGGGAACACGTTTCATCCGGTCGATGTCGATGTAGGTGCGCTCGTCCAAATCGATACGAAAATGGTAGTCGGGCTTGGCATAGAGCGTTCTTGAATCGGGCGCCAGGCACACTTTGCCCTGGTCATCGGTCAGGGCCGTCGCCCCCTGGTTCTTCAATGCCGATGCATTGGCCATGAGGCGCACCCGAATCCCTTTGGGCATGGTCACCCGCTTGGTGGGATCTTTCGGGTCGGTCATCTTCAACTGCAGATAGAACTTCTGGTTGGCCTTGACAAACGTCTGTTTCCGACCCGTTTGAAATGCCTCGAAGTACTTGACGCGATTGGAGACCAGATTGCCCATGGTGGATTACTCGTCCTTGATTTCCGGAAATTCCACATTCCATCGTCCGGGCGGCAGTTTTTCCTCTTTTTTATACCCGTTCTTATCCAGTTTGCCTTTGCGTACCTCTCCGTTGGGCAGACGCAGGATATAGGCTTCGTCGGCAACGGGATGGTCGTCCTGATCCTTGAGTTCGATTTCAATATGGTCCTGGTATTTAAGCTGGCCGGAACGCGCCCGGTCTTCGCGCACATGGGCCATGAAAAAGTATTCCGGCGAGGCATAGCCGGATGGGTCCGCCGGTTCATCGCGGCCCTCACGCTCCTGCGGGTATTGATATTCCCATTGGGCCTCGATCTTGTCGCCCTTGACCTCCACGGTCATCTCGGTCACCACATTATCCAGGCCGCTGATCTCCCGCTCCCAAATGCGAACCAGGGCGGGTGTACCGTCGGCGTAGCCCTCGGTTTCCGCCGTCAACTTGATGGTATCCCCCACCTTGGCTTCTGATTTGGACCATTGGGCGTTATACACGACAAAAAGCTGTATTTTATAATCGCCCGCATCCGGCAGGCCGCCCCTGCGAATCGTGCCGTCTCCGGTCAATACGGCGCTTGTTTCGCGCCCATCCGGATCGGTCAACGCATAGCGCACTTCGGTAACCGGCAAATCCGCCGAATCGACAAATTGTGTTTTAAACCAATGGGGCCCCTGCCCTTTCGGACCAGGCTGGCCCGTGACCGCCGATATGGCGCCGGCGCCGGCGGCCTGTACCGCACCGCCACCGGCGGAAACACTTGCGCCGCCGCCACCGCCGGTGCCGATCAATACCGTCGGACAACCCATGACGATGGCCGCCGGCGGCCCCGCGCAAGTGGCCAGATCCCCCACCGTGGCTGCCGGCATGCCGCCGATCAACACCGTTGGGACGCCGGGGCCGGTTATGGGACCGCCCACATGGGGCACCGGCGGTACTGCCGGAGTGACCATGGGGCAGACATGCATGTCAGCTCCCACGCGGGCCGCCGGCAATCCACCGATAAGCACGGTCGGACAGCCCGGACCGGTAATCAGTCCGCCATGGGCCGTGGGATCGGTGCTTCTTGCTGCTGGACCGGGCATGATGAGGCTCCTTTATGTATCCATGGAATATACCGGATTGCCGCCGGGTTTTCAATCGTCAGCCCGAAGTCGCAAGTGCCCTCCCCCACCGACACATCGTGTACGGCCGTCACGGCCGCTACCGGCGCCAAGCAATGAAACACAACGAGGCACAACTGTATCATCCTATCGATTGCATGGATTAACCTGAAAATACGAACACGATATAGCCCCGTCGCTTATCCAACCCGGCTTCCGCGCAACGAACAGAGCAAAAACCAATCTCATTGACACCAGCCGGCCGCATTTCAAACTTGCACTATTGGGATGAATACATGAGCCGCTACATGAAATACGCGCTGAACCAAATTCTGGAACTTAAAGACGGCTTTTGCCACTACAGGGTACAGAACAAGCATTTTTTGACCGAAGAGATTTTGGATGTCACGCACCTGGTCTACA
>JABDRH010000294.1 GCA_013041835.1 Desulfatitalea sp.
CCAAACTCATTACGTTGTATAGCATTTCCAGATCGTTCCAGCACCGCACGCCATGGCCGCAATGCAGATGATCGTGCTTGGTGACCGCTGCGGCGATACCATGCTTGCCGTAATCGTGCAGGGCATCCAGCAGCGCCTTGCGTCGGGTGATGACCTGGGTGTGGGGCAGCATCCATGGTGCTAACAGTAGCGCTTGAGCCGTCTTGGCGCCGTTGAGCATCTGGGCCGTGGCCGGTGGCAGCAGACGCACGCCGCGGGCCGTTAGATCCAGAAGTATGGCGGCCTTCATGGCGGTGTTGGGAATTTGTCCGATGAATACCACTTCAGGGCCCAGTGTGTGATACATCTGAACCAAATGGCTGTAACGGGTGATGAGCATGGCGACTATCGACGGCCATGGGCTTCGACGCCCAGTTCGATTAAGCGGTCAAGCAAACGGTCAAAGGAAATGCCGGCCGCCTGGGCGGCCTGGGGAAAAAGGCTGGTGGGGGTCATTCCCGGTATCGTATTGGTTTCCAACACAAAGATATCCTCACCCCGCACGATCATGTCGGTCCGGCTGTATCCTTTGCAAAAAAGGGCTTCGTGGGCCATGCGGGCGTATCGCTGGGCCTTTTCGGTGAGTGCCGGGCTGATGCGGGCCGGACAAATCTCCTGGGTCACGCCGGCGGTATATTTGGCTTCGTAATCGAAAAAATCATGGGTGGCATCCGGGATGATTTCAATGAGCGGCAGAGCCTGCGGATCATCGTTGCCCAACACGGCGCCGGTGATTTCGATCCCCTGGATGTAGGCCTCCATCAGGGCCGTGTCATCCTGCTCAAAAGCCTTGGCCATGGCCGCCGCGATGCCTTCTTGTCGTCTGACGATGGTCATGCCGATGCTCGACCCGCCTTTAATCGGTTTGACCACCAACGGCAGACCCAATTGGTCCGCCAGCGCCCGGCCGTTCACTGGATCTTCACGTTTCAGCGCCACGGCAGGCGGCACCGGGATGTTGCTTGTGGCGTACATCTGCTTGGCGGCCAGTTTGTTCATGCATACGGCGCTGCCCAGTACGCCCGTGCCCTGGAAGGGAATATCCAGCAATTCAAGCAACCCCTGCACCGTGCCGTCCTCGCCATGGGGGCCGTGCAGGATGATCAGGGCTGCGTCGATGTCGCCGGCGTCCGCTACCAGCCGGGGCAAATCGCATTGGGGGTCGTAGCGGCGCACATCATACTTGGCTTTGTTCAACGCTTGGAAGACCTGCTCGCCGCTTTTCAGGGAAACGTCGCGCTCGGCGGAAATGCCGCCGCATAATAGGGCAATGGTTTTTTTCATGCCGTTACTTTCCAGGTTAGAGGCTTGGGCTGTTTAATTGTTGAACAGTTTCTGTTTGGCCACGGCAAACTCTTCGGGGGTGATCAGATCTCTCTCCAAAAGCTCGGCCAGGGCGGCGATATCCCGGATGCGCGCCGTTTCAGGATCTTCCAAGCGGGCGGTTGGTCCGTGCTCAAGGGTTGCATGGGGCGTATCATGTTCCGGCGCTCCCAGTCGGATGGCGGCCATGCCCCCCAGCAAACTGATTTCCACCGCCCGCCCGCCGAACATGGGCGAGCGCAGGGTATCGCGCAGCGTTTGGCCCTGCCGGCGCAACCGACGGTAAAACAGGTAGGCCGACACGGTCACGACCGCCATGCCGACGATGAAAATCCAGAACATATAGCGCATGACACCGCCAAAAAAGAGCACCAGCACACCCAAGCCAGCCAACAAAAGCACATGCAGCAGCAGTATGGTGTAAGCCATCAGGATGCTCTTGAAAAGGCCGTCACTGTTCTTTGCCGTTGAAGATTTCATTCACTCAGCTTTGGGTATCGCGCTCGGGCAATCCACCCGAGCGGGTCGACAGCCGGTCGCTCACGTCGGCCAGATATTTTTGAGGGATGTCGAAGTGAAGATTTCCCGTACGCCCGGCGTTGACCTTCATGATGAGAAAATTGAGTTTTTTCAGAACCGCATAGCGCTGGGCGGTGTCCGGCAGGCAGGCCAGCAGCTCCTCAGTGCGCTGGATCTCCTTTTTCAGCTCGATTTCCGGCGGCAGGCAATCGGCATTCCTCAATATTTTATAGGGCAGGCGCAAGTCCTCGGGAATGTGTTGATCCCGGGTCAGGTCCAAGGGCCGGCCCGCGCCCGACAGGTTGTCGAAAGCACCTTTTTGTTGCGCTGCTTTGATTCGTTGCTCAACGATAGATTCAAACCCTGTAAGCATGTTTCCCCGGTGTCTGGCATCCATCACGCAGGATGGATTGAATTTCCTTTAAAGGTCATGAATATATTACATCGACATCGCCCTTTTCAAGGGCAATTCAAGCGCAAGTCCTAAATCCACCGCCTGTGCGTCCGTGAGGTAATCGATAGGTCCAGTTGGGTCAAAATGCGACTTTTGGGGTGGCTCGCAATCGATGCCGCATTCTGTCCAGGGGGGGGATATCACACCCGTAGCACCCCGATGTTACATAAAAATGATGGCCGAAGGGTGAATATCCATTTGAATGTATCGAAATGACTGAATTATGACGTTGCTAGGAGGATATGAGGATATAACGAACCGTGAACGCAAGGAAGGGGCGATTGTAGGCCATCTTTTTTTATGCGACATCGAGATGAACGTGCGCGATCATGTCCGGCTGATCTATTAAGAAAGTGTCGGGATTTCATCCATAATCCAATGCTAACATTGTTTTGCACCTCCTTTTTGTCTGAAGCGATTCCCACCCTGCGGGCTGAGTGGTATGGATTGGCGAAGACGCCAATAAACGGCAAAAAGATAGGAATTAGTTCTCCGTCTGCTAAATCCTCTGGGCCGTGTATGGGGATGGCCGATTTCAATACCTGTAAAAGGCCATTTCATTTCGGCCATCTTTTATATGCAACAGTATTGAAGCCTTAATAAGAAACGATGTGCTGTATTCACGATTCGCAGCTATCCGACACAAACGGGGCCGTTTTTCGCAATGTATTCCCATTTGCCTTGCGCGTTTTTCCGGACTCTCAGGTCACACGTTACATTCTGAGTCGGATCCGGATGGTCTTTCCATAAGTCATAGAGTTGGGGAAGAAACACAGTCCATCGTGCAGCCTCATATTCAGGATGTTGGCTGATTACGTCCATATTTTCAGCAGAGAAAGCATTTGCCATTAAGGCTGCCTCGGGAAGGTGTTTGTTTAATACCGCAAATGTACGGTGTATGCTTCCGCCAGGTGCAACCTCCCATGTGTGGATGTTGATAATGATAATTTCATTGTCTTTATTGCGTTGGCCCTCAACAATCGTGTGACCTAGCGAATTCGTAACAGGATAACAGTCCATGTCCATTCTCATGATGGATAGGGCCTCTTTAAAGAGTATTTGTGCATCCGGGATCAGGGATTCCGCCACCATATGCTCTGATGCTACAAACCCGACTTGCCAAGGAGGCTTTATCCATGTGAATATTTTATGTGAACCAGGCGCCCACAGATAGTAGCACTTTTCCATGATGGAAGGAAGTAAATACCATACTGATCACACCTTCCGAACATCCCCTGACAAGGGAAAAAAGCATCACTTTTGAGAAAATAGCTCAATATCCTTTTATTTTGCCGTCCAAAAGCGAAAAGCATTACCTTAACTCATTTTTGGAGATGAAATCCGAAGAAATGGGGATAGACTACAAGGTTGCCATGGAAGTCTCAAATGTCCATTTGGGAATCATATATGTAAAGCTGGGTATAGGCGTAATGTTTGCAGGATCCGGATATGGATTGGCGGCACAAGAAAAAGGAAATATAGCGCTACTTCCCTTAACGAAATTTTTTTCCGGAAATTACATATCCGTCGTCATGAAGAAGAATAAAATACTGCCAAAATACAAAAAGGCTTTTATTAATCTTCTGTTTGATGATCACGTTATATAGCCCCAATGTTGCAAAAGCCGGAGGGCTTCAGAGTCAAGGCGCAGGGGCATCACTTCGACACAGCGGTTTTAGGGCGCAGGAAAAAATCCACCATCTTGCTTGCCTTTGAGCAAAGTCTGCGGCGTTACATCCACCGGCACATGTCCTGATATTCACCGGGGGATGTGCCTTGCAGACGAACCCAAATCCAGTGCAATCCGGGGGAATTATTTCTTTCCTGCGCCCTTATTTCAATCCAATCTCCCAATTCCATTTTCCCGGTCGCTGTTTAAGGCGTATGTCTTTGGGCACCGGCTCCTCCAGGTGTACGAAAAGACGGAAACCGGCTTTTATCAAGGATTCTTGGGCCACCCGTAGGGTAATTGGCCAATTGGGAAAAATCCAATAAAGAGACCCGTACCGTTGCGCCCAGCCGTGCTCGCCTTTGGGGCTCTCGAACGGCAGGCCGGGCTTAAGATCCCCGACCAGGGTGCGTGAGACGCACAAGGGCCAGTGTCCCGAGATGACCGCCCCCAGCGGTAAGACGCTTTTGGCCGCCAACGCCTCCATGTCGGTCATACCGAGCTCCGGGCTGACAATAACGCCCTGGCCGCCCATCAGCTTGAAGGCGCGGACAGCCAAGGGATTGGCAATGTTGCAAAAAGGTCCGGCCCACAGGGTATATCGCTCGGGCTGGGGAAACAGACTGATCTGCCAGGGAGCGTTGAGCACAAAGCGTTTGGCGCCCTTGGTCTGCGCCTGCCTGATCAACTGTCGCCACTCGGCCTCTTCCTGGGGCCAGATGACCGGCGGCAGCCACCACCAGGCTGAAGCAATCTGTCCGGTCTGAAGCAGCCCCACCACCTTGGGCGCCAGCCACAGGCCCAGCGAAGTTTGGCGAATGCGCGGTCCCGGCTCGCGCAGTACATGCATGAGCCGCTCCCGAGGTTTTTTGGGACTGCCCGGCTGCAACCGCAGGTGAAAGGCGGAAGGCGTCTGCGATGCCTCGGAAACCGGTGGCAAGCGGCTCTCCAGACGTTTGATCTGATCTTGCAGGTAAGATTCGCGCCGGTCGATCAAAAAGACCGGCACGCCTTTGGCCGGCAATTTGGCATGACCGGTTTTAAAGAAAAACTTACCGCCTTTGGGCACGCTTTTATTCAAGTCCAGGGTCTGGTGCCAGCGGTCGTCTTCATATCCGATGCGCAGCTTGTCAGTCGGCAGCAACTCCTGGCGCGGCTGGATGTACACCTTGCTTCCCTCAGCGCGTACAGTGCCCACCATCAGCCCTGAACCGGAATCGCTTTCCGTGTCGATGGGATTGAACTGGCGCTGGGGAAGAAACAAATAGTGGGTGGTCGGCCGGCCCAAGGCGTGTTCGAGCAGGGACAAGGCCGATCGCTTGGTCTGGGCGTCGTGGCCTTCATCGCGCAGCATTTTGTACGCCGCCGTGGTGTAATAAACATAATGAGGCCCTTTTTTGCGCCCCTCGATTTTCCAGGCGCGCACGGGGACAATTTCGGCCAACACCTTGACCAACACATCCAGGCTGAAATCACGGCAGCTGAAAAACCGCTTTTCCGCTTGTTGGTAACGGTAGCGCCGGCGGCAGGGCTGCACACAGCGACCGCGCAAACCGCTTTTGCCACCCAGGTAACTGCTCCAGTAGCAGCGACCCGAAACGCCGTAGCACAAGGCACCGTGGACAAACAGCTCCAACCCGATATCCGGCGGGCAAGCCGCGGCCATCAGCTTGATTTCGTCCACCGTCAATTCGCGAGGCAGCACCACCCGATGTGCGCCCAGGGTCTTGCCTAACCGTGGCAACACGGCGGCCATGGTCACATTCGCTAAAGTGGAAAGATGGATCTCGCCGCGAAACCCAACCTGTTTGGCCAGCGCAATAGCCGCCATGTCCTGAACGATGATTGCGTCGGGCGGGCTATGTTGTTGGAGCCAATCCAGTTGCTGGCCGACCGGCAGCAACTCGTCGGCTTTTAATAGGGTGTTCACCGCCAGGTAAACCTTTCGCCCCATATCATGGGCCAGGTCGATCAATCCGACAAGTTCCGCCGGATGAAAATTTTTGGCCGCCGCACGGGCCGAGTGTTCCTTTAGGCCACAGTAAACTGCATCGGCCCCTGCCGCCAAAGCCGCCAGAAAGCTATCGCGATTGCCTGCCGGAGCGAGAATTTCAGGTTTGGGGCCTCGAAAACTGCCCGCCTTCCGGGTCTTTACTGAAGTCTTGGATTCCACGTGCCTCCCTCGAAACGCAAATCCCCGTTCTACTCTCGGTCCGCCGGAGCGTCAAGGGTTTTGGTCAATCGCATAGCGATTAACGCGAAGGGTTGACCGGCTAAGGGCTCGCGCAAAAATAACTTCACGTTTTTATTCGCCGATCCATATTAAAATGAATCAACAATCCCGCGCTCTCTTGCTGAATGGCGATTGTTTGTTATATTAGTGTCTGAATTTAAGGATTTAGCGGATTTCGCCTGAAATCGAGAAAGGATATATAATGAAACTAGCGGTAAGCGGCAAAGGCGGGGTAGGAAAGACCACTTTCTCGGCCCTGTTGATTCGCATGCTCAACGATGCAGGGAAAAAGGTGCTGGCCATCGATGCCGATCCCGACGCCAACCTGGCATCGGCTCTGGGCATCGCGGACAGTCAGAGCATTACGCCCATCGCCGAAATGAAGGAGATGATCTTCGAACGTACCGGCGCCCAGCCGGGTACCATTGGCGGTTTTTTCAAGCTCAATCCACAGGTGGACGACCTGCCGGATACCTTGTCGGTCAAAATGGGCAACATCAAGCTCATGCGCCTGGGCAGCGTGAAAAAAGGCGGCGGCGGTTGCCTTTGCCCGGAGAGCACCTTGCTCAAAAGCCTGGTGATGCACATTGTGTTGGCCCGAGACGAGGTGGTGGTCATGGACATGGAGGCTGGCATCGAGCATTTGGGAAGGGCCACGGCCAGTGCGGTGGACAAGCTGATCGTTGTCGTGGAACCGGGCCGCCGCAGCATCGACACGGCCACGCATATCCGTAAACTGGCCCAGGAAATACGCTTGGAGCGTATCGCCATCGTGGGCAACAAGATCCGCTCGGAAAAGGATGAAGCATTTATCCGCGAACACTTGTCCGATTTTGATTTCCTGGGCTTTCTACCCTATGGTGACGAACTGATTGAGGCCGACTTGAGCGGCCGTTCCCCTTATGATGTCTCCTCGGAGGCCAAAACGCGCATCAAACAGATGATTTCAAAGCTGTAGACGCTCAATGGCCCAACGCCGACGATATCCGTCACGCAGCCCCCAACACCGCGGCCGCACTTCCCATGCCCGCGTGCGCGACGTCGTGTTGCGCCCCGGCGCGGATGCCAAGCTAAAACGGGTTTTTGCGCGCATCGGCACCCCCGAGCCGGCCCCTTTCGTGCCCGACCCTTTTCAGGCCAGGGCCCTCGAACTGACGGCCGCGGGCGACTGTTTGGTGACGGCGCCCACCGGTGCCGGCAAGACCTGGATCGCCGTGGAGGCCATCCGGCGCATCTTCGCTCAGGGCGGGCG
>JABDRH010000653.1 GCA_013041835.1 Desulfatitalea sp.
GTGGCAAGTAATGCCACCCTGCGCGCCAGAGAGGAAGATGATGAAAAAGTTAGGCTTCGGCGAAAACAAATGCATTTGTTATGCCAATCTCTTGTTTTGGGGTCGCAAATTATGAATATAATATAAATACGGTAAGTTAACTTGTTCTTGCACACCCATTGGGAGGATGTTTTCTATATTCAATGGGTGTGCATGTTGCAAAATGAAATGCATAATGCAAAAAGATTGGGTGTCGTCGTTCGTGATGCATTTTGCATTTTGAGCCGATTGTCGCAGGCAAGGGTCTATTTGCGAAGCAGCCGTTTGATGTCGCTTCGTTCCAGGTTGGCGCCTTCCACAAGCAGATTTCCGGCATTGTCTCTGACCGTGCTCAGGCGGCCCTGGCTGATATAGCGCTGCACCCCATAAGTGGTCAGGTAGGTCATTTCGCAGAAATCTTGTATGGAGTACAGCGTATTGGATGACACGGACTGGGTTTTGGCCGGAGCCGCAGGCGACTCGGTCGGTGGGGTTTCAACAGGCAGTGATGTTTGGGTCGTGATGAGTTGATCGACACAGATCTGCCACTTTCCACCCTTTTTGGTACCTTTGATTTTTCCTTTTTGCAGCCACTTGGAAATGGTTGAAGGCGAAACGCCGCAGCGCTGGGCGAATTCACGAGTGGATAACATCGCGGTTGGGTCGGGCATCAATATTACTCCTTTTCACTGGATTCGATAGTCGCACATTGCCCATTACAGCCATTTTTTCCTGCTGCAACGCATGGGCATCAAGTCACATGAGCGGGGATCATGACAAAAAGGGGTACAAGATGCAAGGGGCGGGCCTTAGGGCTCGCGCAAAAAGAATTTCACATTTTCATGTGCCGATCCATCTCACCCGGCTGCGTTACAAAAATACAGAATATCTCGATATTCTTTAATTTTTGTCCATTGCCGGGTGAGCGCCGCAACACCTGAAAATGTCAATTTATTTTTGCGCGAATCCTAAGAGAGCATGGCGTTAATCTCTTCCACTGAAGCGACCACTTCAGCGGCCAGTTCCTCAGCGAATTCAGGTTTCAATCGTAAGCTCTCCAGGCTTTCGGGGTTCATGGTTTCACTGTCAAAGCCTGGTCCGCCGGAGAACCCGGCACGGTATGCCACATGGTTGCCAAGGTGGACAATGTGGGCCAGCGTGTTGCCGTCAGAAGCCGATGGATCGTGGTGATGGCGCATGGCTGAAACTTGATTTTCCGGCAGCTTCCACTTCATGCACAAGTCATGGGCAATCTCGGTGTGGTCGAATCCCAGGGCATGACGTTCAGCGTCCAGAAAGGAGGGGGACTGATCGCGTAAAAACCGTTCGATTTCCGGGCGTTTCTTGGCCACGTAAGGATCAAGGGCCAGTTTGCCGGCGTCGTGAATCAATCCCACTGAAAAAGCATCGTTTTCAATGCTGGGCGCCCGTTTTTCAGCAATGCCTTTGCATGCCAAAGCAGTCGCCAGGCTGTGGCGCCAGAGGGCGCCGGCGTTCAATCCATAGCCTCGGAGCTGCTTGCCCAACATAGAGGCTGAGGAGACCATGGTGATAACCTGTTCAAGTGTCTGGTATCCCAATACCACCGACGCCTGGTGAATCGAGCTGACCATGCCGCTGAGGCCGTAATAGGCTGAGTTGGCCACTTTGAGCACCTTGGCGGCAATGGCCTGGTCGGTTTCGATAATGGTGGAAATATCCTTGAAACTGGAGTTGGGATCGTCCAGCACGCGCCGGGCTTTTAGCAACACCTTGGGCATGGGCGGCAGGTCATTGATTCGCTTGATGATCTTTTTTTTGATGTCGTCGGTGGTCAGCTCCGATTCATTTTCTTCGTTCAGCGGCTTGAATACCAAACGTGCACCGTTGGTGTCGTTCGCTTTGGCGTCAGGGCGCAGATCAAGCTTGATCTTGGCTTTACAAGATGGGCAGGGGAAGGATACGATCTTTCCTTGCGGTAGTCGTTCATCGGGTAAACTATACGTTTTGTCACATGAAGTGCAGGCAATCTGCATACGACTTCCTTATTCTCCGTGGTATGCTCGGCAATCCAATATATTTTTCAGACGGCGCCCATTTCAACCGAGGTATCTGTCAGCCGTCAACGGATTGAAAGTGGCGTCTCCCTATGTATCGGTTTGGGTCGTTGAAAAGTTAACCCCAATGTTGCATAAAAAAGATGGCCAAAAGGCAGCAGGTTTTTGCAAGGGCGGAAAGTCATCATCAACAGGCTCGATCATAGCGCCGGGAAGGTCACTCCCATGAAATTGATATTACTCATGGCCATGACGGCGGACGGGAAAATCGCGCGTAACGCCAACCACTTTCCCGATTGGACCGGCAGGGCGGATAAACGCATGTTTAAACGGAAAACATTGGAGGCCGGAGTTGTCATCATGGGCGCCCGAACCTATGACACCATCGGCAAACCCTTGGCGGGTCGACTCAACGTGGTCATGACGCGTCATCCCGAGCGATACCGTCCCGCCGAAAACCTGGTCCTTTCCTGCCGATCTCCGGGCCAGGTATTGGACGATGTCGCTTCGCGCGGTTTTGAGACCGTCATTCTGGCCGGGGGGGCAACCATCAATGCGGCCTTTGCCCGCCGGGGGCTCATCAATGAGATGATCTTGACCATCACGCCGGTCATTTTCGGCACTGGGCTCTCTCTTTTTTCAGAACCTATTGATTTATCTATGGACTTATTGAATTGCCGGGAACTTGAACCGAATGTGATCGTGCTCCACTACGCATTGCGTAAGGATGTCTCTCCGTCAATTTGATGCTGTTCAATATGATCCATCGGTCCAGGGCGGTCCGGATGATTTTGCTAAAGGGATTTGTTTGACATTCGCGCTATTCTCAAGGCATATAGCGGGCGTCGATTATGGTCGGCCGAAAATTGATGGCAAATGGACACCGGCATTGGACACCGGATAAGGGCTCGTGTAAAAATGGTTCGTATTTTAGGCGCCCGGATTTAAATTGGATTTGTTCGCTTTGACGCCGCAAAACCGCAGGCGCTTCGCGCCAAAGCACCGAGAGAAACGATGGAGTTACTGTTCTATAACACACTGACACGCCGCAAGGAGGTGTTTCAACCGATTCATCCGCCCCGTGTGGGGGTGTATACCTGCGGTCCGACGGTTTATAACTATGCCCATATCGGCAACCTGCGCACATACATCTTTTCCGATATTCTTAAACGGGTAATGATGTACAACGGTTTCAAGGTGAAACATGTCATGAATATCACCGATGTCGGCCATCTAACCGGTGACCGGGATATGGGTGAAGATAAGTTGGAAAAAGGTGCCCGCAAAGAGGGAAAGAGCGCATGGGAGATCGCAGAATACTACACTCAGGCTTTTAAAAACGATATCAAGCGGCTGAATATCTTAGATCCCACGCTCTGGTGTAAGGCGACCGATACCATAGACGACCAGATCGCATTGATTCGCACCTTGGAGCAAAAGGGCTACACATATAAAACCAAGGATGGCGTTTACTTCGATACTTCAAAATTCGAGGGATACACCAAGCTATCCCATCAGGACCTTGAAGCACTTCAAGAAGGCGCCCGGGTAGAGCGTAATCCGGAGAAAAGAAATTTCACTGATTTTGCCCTGTGGAAGTTTTCTCCCCAAGGTGCGCGGCGGCAGATGGAGTGGCCATCGCCGTGGGGAGTCGGATTCCCCGGATGGCACATTGAATGCTCCGCCATGAGTATGAAATTTTTAGGGGAGATGCTTGACATCCACTGCGGTGGAACGGATCATGTGGATGTCCATCACACCAACGAAATCGCCCAGTCCGAAGCCGCCACCGGAAAGCCCTTTTTCAACTTCTGGATGCACGGAGCGTTTCTGATCATCGCCGGCGGCAAAAAAATGGCAAAAAGTGAGGGTAACTTTCTGACCCTGGAGCGAACCATTTCCATGAACGGCATCGATCCTTTGGCCTTTCGGTTTGCTGCGTTTCAAACCCACTACCGCAAACCCATGGAGTATAGCGAAACGGCGCTGGCTGCTGCGCAGAACGGCTTGCAGCATCTGCGCAATCAGGTGCGTACATTGGCCGATCAAGCCCAAGCCGACCGCATTGACCCAGGCTTTCAGGAAAAATTCAAGCAAGCCCTCAACAATGACCTTAACATGCCCCAGGCCCTGGCCGTGGTGCAGGACTTGCTCAAGTCCGACCTCGCAGTTTCAGTAAAACTGGCAACGGTGTACGATATGGATCGGGTAATGGGGCTGGACTTGGACAAGGCTGCTGCGAGCGAGACGCTGCCGGACGATGTTCACGCATTGGTAGACGCCCGCCGTATCGCAAGAGAAGAAAAACAGTGGGCTTTGTCGGATGAACTGCGGGATAAGATCCAGGCGATGGGCTATGTCGTTCAAGACAAACCCCAGGGTATGAAAGTGTTCAAGCCCTAGGCTATTGTCGGAAAAGAAAAGACCGTATTTCATCACCCATTTTTCTCCGTCTTCAAGGCGTGTCAAAGGACGCATGCGGTCTGTATCCGGCCTTTGATACAACGCACAAGACGGGAAAAAAGACAAGCAAGAAGGTGTTATTCTTTGACAGAAATCGCCTAAACGCCTACCTCGGTTTGCTTTTGCGATTTTCAATGGAATCCCCCCGCGTGGCTTGACAACGGCCGAATGGAAAACGAGAAGGATGGTAAGAAGAGACCTGAACACCTTGTTGCAAGACGAATGCGCCCTTCGGCGTCATGTTCAGCAGCGTCTTGACGGTGAGGGAACGGGGATGTTTCTCAACGATGTGACGCCTGAAAAGCTCAAGGACGGTTCGGTGGTGCTGTTTGTGTTGGGCAACTGCCGGATCGAATCTCGCAAAGGACCGCCCGAGCCTTGCCTGATGCTGACCAAACGTTCCGCTTATGTCCGCCAGGCCGGCGATTTGTGCTGCCCGGGTGGCGGACTTTCCTGGCGCACCGACCGGTTGTTGGCCTGGTTTTTGCTGCTTCCGGGATCGCCCTTGCGGCGTTGGATCGGCCGGCGCGGCTTGCCGGCCCTAAATGACGCACAGCGTCGGCGCCTGGCCCTGTTGTTGGCCGTGGGCATGCGCGAGACCTGGGAAGAGGTGCGCATGAATCCGTTTGGATTTACCTTTTTGGGCATGTTGCCGGAACAACATCTGGTAATGTTCAACCGGGTCATATACCCCATGGTCGGTTGGGTTGCGGCGCAACCCTTTCACCCCAACCGGGAGGTCGACCGCATCGTTCCAATCCCGCTGCGGCGTCTGTTTGACCCCAACGGATATGGCCGTTTTCGCCCCGTGATGGCCACCACGGCAAGCGGTGATCCGGCGCATTGGCATCGCGCCGATTTCCCGTGTTTCACGCACTCGGACGCCGTCGGTCAGGAAACTTTATGGGGTGCGACCTATCGCATCACCACTGACTTTTTGCAGCGGGTCTTCGATTTTTCGCCACCGTCAACCGCACGACGCCGACTTGTATCTGAGCGGCTGTTGGACGAAACCTACCTCAACGGCGCCCCGGTTGATTCACCGCAAGTATCAGCGGTTGTGAAAAAGCGCTCTTAGGGCTCGCGCCTAAATACCATCAGCGCTATACCTTGCCGGCCAGCTTCAGCATAATGGCGTTTTGCATGTGCATGCGGTTTTCGGCCTGTGCAAAGACGATAGAATAGGGCGCCTCCACCACTTCGTCCGACACTTCCAACCCCCGCTGGGCCGGCAGGCAGTGCATGAACACGGCATCGGGCTTGGCGGCCGCCATCAGTTCAGGCGTTACGGCAAAACCTTTAAAATGGCGCTTTCGTTCTTTCAATTCATGTTTCTTGCCCATGGACGCCCATACATCCGTGTATACGACATCCGCGTCCTTGACGGCCTCCAGGGGCTCATGACTGATTTCAACTTGGCTGATGCCCGAGTTTCGGGCTAACTCGAAGGTCTGTTCATCCGGGGGATAATGCAACGGGCAGGCACACACGAAATGAATCGGCAGGCGCCTCGACAGGTGCAGCCAGCTATGAACGATGTTGTTTCCGTCGCCGATGAATACGATTTTAAGGTGGTCCAACCGGCCAAGATGCTCTTTAATGGTCAGCGTATCGGCCATGATCTGGCACGGATGGTTGTAGTCGGTCAGTCCATTGATCACCGGCACACTGGCGTATTCGGCCAATTCCAGGATGAGCTGATGCTCGAACAGACGTGCCATGATCATATCGTTGTACCTGCTGAGCACACGCGCCACATCCTTGGCCGGTTCGCGGTTTCCCACATCGATATCCGCGGAATTTAAGTAGAGGGCATGCCCCCCCAGCAATGTGAAACCGGTTTCAAACGATACGCGCGTGCGTGCCGATGGTTTTGCAAATACCATGGCCAGGGTATGATCCGCGA
Organism: Desulfatitalea sp.; assembly: GCA_013041835.1. Classification (GTDB taxonomy): domain Bacteria; phylum Desulfobacterota; class Desulfobacteria; order Desulfobacterales; family Desulfosarcinaceae; genus Desulfatitalea. The sequence continues at coordinate 6,424 of JABDRH010000653.1, forward strand.
ACGGTTTGTAGGGCTCCCGTTTCTTTATTTTTGCTTTGACTTCCAAGGCCAAGTCCAAGACGGACAGAATTTGGTCCCGAGTCCAATCGTCGATGTGAATGAAATCTTTCTTCACGGCCGACTCCTTTATCGCACCGATCCGGAGCATAGGGATGCAATGCATAAAAAAAAACTTTTTATAAATCAGATCTTGGGCTTTGCGTCAATATCATTTTAGACGAAACACAGAGCAACCGCATGTGGCAAAATGAACAACCGGCGTGATGCGGATGAGGCGGAAAGCGTACCGAAAAACGCAGAACACGAAGAGGTTAAAATCAAAAAATAAGAAAAGGGAGGGGAGAAATTCCGTCCACACATCACAAAACATACAAAATTGCATGTACGTTTTCCTTTATATGGATCATCTATACGGATCATCTTGGAAGGCGCTCTTGATTTCGTCAGGTTCGTCGTCTAATTTCGGATTGAACGCAAATCGCTTATTCGCCGGAAAGGAGCAATGATGGAGTTGATTGATATCTGCCCCCTGGAGACCTGGGCAACCCTGGAAAATGAAATCTATGAAAAGTCGGGACTCAACCCGGCTGTCTATGACACGGAAGGGGTCCGCATCAATGCCAATCCGCGGTGGCCCAATCGCCTCTGTCCGCAAATCAAGGCTTCGTCCAAAGGCCAGAGTTTCATTTGCGCCACGGCCCACATGAACCTTGCCAATCAAGCCCGACAGGAGCGTCAACCGGTCATTGAAGAGTGTGATGCGGGCATGATCAAGCTGGTGGTTCCCATCTTTGTCGGGGACAACTTTCTTGGCACCGTCGGCGGATGCGGCCAATTGCTTGACGATGGCGAGGTGGATACCTTTTTGGTTAACAAAACCACGGGTCTCGATGAACAACAGGTCGCCTTATTGGCCGAAGGCACATCCGCCATCACCACTGCGCAAGCTGAATCGTTGGCTCACTTCATCGCAGAGCGCGTCGCATCCCTTGTTTCCAACTGCCGTTGCCAACAGTAGACGGCTGGCCCATGGCATTTTGGCGAGGCTGGGACTTCGGCACAATTGAATTGCATCATCTTGCTTGATCCTTGGCCCATCTGCTGTGTTTCATGCAAGGGGCGCATATCTGGCGATGCACCCCTTGCATGCGGCTTGCCGATGAACCGAATGTTCGTGCAATCCGGCACCATGCTTATGGCGAGGCCCTGACGCTATGTACCATAGATGGTACTTGAAGCATCGAAGTATACCCCATATGGTATTTGGGCCTGATCCGTTCCGCGATGCCGCGAATTGCGGATGAACCTCTGCCTACATACGGTCAATTTCTTCAAGCAAGGTCTGCGTCTGTGCGTCGAGTACGCTTCCTGTGTGTTTGAACTGAATCACACCCTCCTTGTTTAAAAGAAAATAGGCTGTTTCATGATAGCCCAGATTTAAAGTGCCGGTCCCGGAATAGACGCCATAGTCTTGACCGGTTTTCCCGTTTTTATCGTAGAAGATTATGATCTCACGGCCTTCAATGCCAAGGGATTGAGCAAAAGTCATATTTTTTTCGGGCGGTGCATCCGTAATGCCTATGACGCCTATCCCCCTGGTTTGAAATTGATCAAGATTCGCTTTGAATTCCTCAAAGATGGCGGTGTTTTTTTTCGTGATGGTATTTTTGAAAAATGTAATCACGACGCCCCGTTCCTGAAAATCCAGTTGGTCATATAGCGTCAGATTCGCTCCGCACTGAGCCTGAA
>JABDRH010000654.1 GCA_013041835.1 Desulfatitalea sp.
GGTACTATCATCGCTGGTTCCGCAGCCGGACCCCGGTATTGGCCCTGAACGGGGATCTCGACCCCCAGACCCCACACACGTTGGCCGAAACGATTATTCCCCACCTCAAGGGCCCTGGGCAAAACTATGTTCAAGTGCGCTTCAGTCCGCATGGCGTCCTTTTCAGCTCCCCTGTGCGCACACCCGCTGAACCGACGTGCGGCATGCAGATCATGGAGAGCTTTGTCAGAAATCCTACGAAGATCCCCGACACCGCGTGCTTGAGCGACCTGCTTCCGGTCACCTTCGCCGTCTCTGCCCCTGAGGCGATGTTCTTCTTCGGTCAGGGAGATATCTGGGAGAATCCCGCCCGGGTAAGCGCCTTGGCCATGAGATCCCTGGCCGTCCCCAATGCCGCCGATCTGCTCGATCGCCTCCGGTCGACCGATCCGATCGAACGTGAAAACCGCATTCGTCAGTTGATGGCGACTGAAGATTAAGAACAAGTTCCTATCTTCTATGTCGGGTCAACTGTAAAGTAGGCGGGCCGTAGCCCTGCCTACTTTACAGTTAACCCCAATGTTGCATAAAAAAGATGGCCGAAAAGAGAGTGTGCCTAATGGAAAAAGAAAAGCCGGCCTTGTTGATTATCGATATGATCAACGACTACTTTAATGAATCGGAAAACATGCCGATCACCGGATTTGGAAAAGCCATCATACCCTGCATCAACCGGATGATTCGTCATTTCCATGAGCGGGATTGGCCGGTCGTCTTCTCGACGGATGCATTCGAAGCGGAAGATTTTTTCTTTACCGGAAAGATGAGGCCCCATGCGATTTCAGAAACCAAGGGTGCCCAAGTGATCGATGCACTGGATAAACAGGATCATGATTACTGGCTTCCAAAACCTCGTATGTCGGCATTTTTCAAGACGGGGCTTGAAAAATGGTTGCGGGAAAGAAGCGTGACCCTTTGCGCCGTTGGGGGCCTCGCGACTCCGTTTTGCGTTTTAACGACCGTTCTCGACGCGATTAATCACGATTTCAAAGGCGTCTTGCTCAGTGATTGTTCTGCGGCGGCAACAAAAATCGCTCATGAGCATACTGTCGGCACTTATCGACGCAACGTCCTTTACCCGCTGCTGCGGGTTATGACGTCCGATGAATTAACGACTACCCTGCCTTTGGCCGATGATCTCGCTCGGACAAGGAGAGATTAATATCCATGGATGCGCATTCACAAATGATCGATGCCGCCTGCGCGATATCCTCATGTCATGAACCCATCAAGGCCGTCCCACCCGTCGGCCATTCGGTAAATTTCCTGCAAACGGTTGATATGACCTAGATTGTATAGCCCCGTGGAGGTCGACAGGATCAAGGCACCGTTTGTTGCCAGTGTTTTTATCAAAGACTTCAAGGATGCCTTCAATCTAACAACCCACCTGCTCTATCCGCCGAATTCGGGCAAATTTTCCCATACCTTCACCATCTCCGGCCTCATCGACTTGAACATATTGGTGACATGTTCCACAGCCGCAGGGGGTACCGGGGGGGAATCCATGGCCTCGGGCATGTAATTCATGCCCAGGGCTTCAATCAGCATGGCCCACATTTCCACGAAACCCACCCATGAGATGTACCGGAGCACCATCTTTTCTCCCCATTTCGCACGGGCCTGTTCGAATAGTTCATCGGTCCACGAACGTTCAAAACACGCTTTTGCGAACTTGATGGACAAGGCTTCTTCTTCAGACCAGATCTTCGCGTCCGGGTCGTCCAGGAAGGCGAGCTTCGCAGCTTCGTCCGACTTATCGTATACCGGAAGCTGGGTAGCGGTGAGCGTGGCCAAAAGGCCATACTGATATTCTGAACCGGTTAGCTTTGCGATTGCAATGGTCATCAAGTTCATGGGACTAAATGGGATCCCCTGGAAATCAGGGTGGAGGAACGCGGTAAATTCCCTTTCCATCATGGCCCAGAATGCCTGCAGTTCCGGATCATTGCCCATCATGTACCATCCGTCACTGGGGGGAACCTTTTTCAGGTTGTTTACCGCCATCTGCTTCTCCTCTTTGTTCAGATGGGACAATGCTTCGGCATCGGCGGCGGTCTTAACCACGGACAACCGAAACTCACCGGCGGGTCTTGTTGTTGATTTGCCATTGCTCATGAAAAAATCTCCTTGTCATCGTTTGAAATGGTTTTTGTAAAAGATTCTGCTAGTACTTCCCATATTCCCTGGTAAAGTCATACCAGGTTTTCATCAATTCGGGTTTGGCTTCATCCGTGCTGCTATTGGGCCCCATGATGTAGCCGCCGTCCTTTCCGAGCACGTCTATCAACTGTTTGGCCTTGGTCTTCACCTCATCGGCCGTTCCCAATTGCAGCATGGAAACCGGCATAAACCCGGTCATGCACATGGTGTTCCCCAGCACCGCCTTGGCTTTAACGGGGTCTGTCTGATCGAACCAGCCGAGCACCTTGCCTTTGGGCAATTCCGTAAAATATTCAAGTCTTGATGTGCAATCTCCCTCAAAAAACGGAAATGGTGTAAGACCGGCATCGATAAGGCCCATCAGCAGTTTTTTCAAACTCGGCCAGTAAAATGTCTCGAAATGTTTCGGGGTCATAAAAGCGTCGGCCCCTTTGTGCAGCGGAATAAAAACTTCCGGAATTCCGGTCATCTTTGCCTGCTGAATGGCGGATGGCAGCAAAAAAGCCAACACTTTGTCAATGGCGGCCAGTAGTTTGTCCGGACACTTGTACATATCCATCGATATGCCTTTCATGCCCCTGAGCAGGTCTCCAATGAAATCATAAGGCGCCAAAGCCATGGCGCCCGATATCGTCCGGACGCCCAGTTCGCCGATCTGTTCATGAAACCTAACCATGCGAAGATTGTGGGCCAGAACGATTTGCCCTGCCTTGTAAAACGATTCCGCCATTTTTACGAAATCAGGCGTGGCAAAAAGCGCACTCATCGAAGCCCCTACGGCCCCGGTCAGGAACAGTTTCAGGGGAGGAACATTGCCCAGGGGTTTAAATGTTTTATAGACGCGAGGCAGGTACTTGGTGAGCGTAAAGCCGGTAATATCATCAAGGAACTCGTCGTACTCATCCGCCGTCATATACTCGTTTTCAACGTACTGATAGGAGTGGTTGACACTGACGCCCCCCTGCCCCGGATAAAGTATCTGATTCAGCCCGATAAGCTCCCCGGCCGTGCCCGGCGTATGAAGGAAATGAGACGGATTCAGGCACATATCCGGCTCGTAATCGACATAGAACTTGCGCGTGGCGGTGCAAAAAGCCTCGGTGTCGTACATGTAGTCCCGGCATGTGATGCCTTCATATTTGGCGGGAAAGTAACTCGGATCAAAAAAAATCGGGACCCGATCGGGCACTTTCAAGTCAATCGCATCCTGAACCCGTGTGCTCATGTTTGTTGCGTGAATCTTATCGTTCATCCTTTTCTCCCTGCCTTAATTGACGCCAGTCCATTGCTTGCACTGATTCACGCCGGAGACAACATCCGTGACAAAGGCATCGGCCCCAACGGAATCGCACACCAGTTTATCGAGCTGGGCACCGCCGATGATCACCTTGACGCTATCCCTGATCCCCTTTTCCCTTAACAGTTCCACCACCCGTTTCATGGGGTCGAAAGCCAGGGTCAGTAGCCCGCTGAGCCCGATGATATCCGCGCCAAAGGACTCAGCCTCGGCGACGATTTTTTCCCCGGGCACATCAACGCCCAGGTCCAGCACTTCAAATC
>JABDRH010000656.1 GCA_013041835.1 Desulfatitalea sp.
CTGGATTTTCCATGAGGCCCGCGAATATAAACGGAACCATGAAGACCTCTACGCCGACGGTGTCGTTCCGCGAACATCCAAGGCTCATCTCCAGTCCAATCGTGACCATCTGAAAGTAATAAAGTAGCATTATTCGGTAGATAATATGGCAATATATATTACTTCAACCCTAATTCTGGCGTACCGCAAAAGAGCCGCACCCATATTTTTTCTATAATTGAGGTCATTTTAAGATGAAAGAGGCAAGCAGCAAAGCTGCTTGCCTCCGGGGCATTATTCAATGCCACCCACATCCGGCTATCCCTGGGCGGGTTGCTCCCCAGCAGAGCCCGCTTGCGTTTGACCGGACATGCAAACCTGGTGAATCAGCGCTTTAAGTAAACCATTTGATAAGAAATAATCCAACATTAATTCAATCCAAGTGTTGATATGTGCCGTTTGAGGGGTATATGTGTGCTTCCTGGTGTCAAAGGTGGACGCCCCAACATTCCAATTTGGGGTGTTTTGTCCATCCGGCGGCGTAAGCCGCCCTTGCCTCTTGCACTTTTCCGCCGATTTTCCTATCATGCGCCAATGAATCTGATTTTGAACGGACGCGGTGTTTTGGCCGCCCAGTACTTTTTGTATTTCGGCGTCATGGGCGTTTACCTGCCTTTTTTTAATTTGTATTGCTACAAACTGGGTTTCAGCGGGTGGCAGATCGGGGCACTTTCAGCCGCTCGGTCGACGGTCATGATTGTTTGTTCCATTTTCTGGAGTATCTTGGCCGACCGATTCCATGCACGGCGGGGCATTTATATCGCCTGCAACTTTGCCAGCGCTGCTTTGTGGGCGCTTTTTTTACTCACCGCCGATTTTTCCTGGATGCTGATCATTACCGTGGCTTATGGTATCTTTTTCGCGCCGCTGATCGCTTTCCTGGAAGCCTTTTCCATGGACCTGCTGGCGCGCGACAAGCAGCGTTACGGCCGTATGCGGGTGTGGGGGTCGGCGGCTTTCATCGTCGTCGTGTTGGGCCTGGGACGCCTGATCGAAACCTTCGAGGTGCGAATCATTCTCAGTCTCATCCTGGCCGGTTCCTGGCTGCAGGCCGTCGTCTCCACCGGCTTTCCGAAATCACCGGCGCGCAAACAGCGTACATTCGATGCCCAGTGGCGGCAACTGCTCACCGGTAAAGGGGTCGTCTTCTTGCTGTGCGGCTTCCTCATGTTGCTGAGCCACGGGGCTTACTACACTTTTTTCTCCATTCACCTGGCCGACCTGGGCTACGGCAGCCTTTTTATCGGTGTCGGTTGGGCGGCCGCAGTTGGGGCGGAAATTCTGGCCATGCTTTACTCTCCGCGCTTGTTTGCACGCCTGGGCTATGAGAGTGTGCTGATGCTGTCGTTCGCGGTGGCGGTGCTGCGCTGGTCAGGCCTGTGGCTGTTTGATTCGGCGCCGGCCCTTCTGCTTTTGCAACTGACCCACGCGGTCACCTACGGCATGTTTCACATGGCCAGCATCCTTTATGTGGACCGGCTGGCCCCCAAAGGCACCAAGACGCTGGGGCAGGCGGTGAACAACGCCGTCACCTACGGCTTGGGGCTGATGACCGGCTTTTTCATCAGCGGCATCCTGTACCAGCACATCGGCGCCCACCTGCTGTTCGGGATCAGCGGGGGCATCGCGCTGCTCGGGGGAGGGGTGTTCGGGGGATACACTTTTTTGAGCAAGCGCAAGGGGCTTAACACCAACCCCAATGTTGCATAAATGGGATCTGGTTTCTTCGAAATCGCGATCGGGATCGATTTCATAGACCACCGAATCTTCTATATTATTCTCTTTCGATTTCGATTATCCTAATAACCTGCTTTTTTGAAATGTACCCAAATGATCGACTGTCCAAAAATATGGCCCCATTGGGGCCATAAATAACGAAGTCCGAAGTTAAAGCCAGAAAGGAAGGCTGCTTCCCAACTGGATATCCCTTTCGGTGTTGGGTTTCATTTCATTCAACCCAACCTACGCTTCTGCGCCATACTATCCCGTTCTTTATTCACTATCCATTGAAATATATTCATAGTTTGTGAATTGCCACCCTGGATTTTTGATTGTTCCAAGATAATTGCCATCTCTTTCCACGTAGTATTTCATCCAGGCGACGATCAGGTCATCGGTCTGACCTGGATTGGTGTTGCGCGCCCAGAAAAGATGACGTTTGCGTTTTACCAAAGCATAAAGTCGCGGAACGTTTTCAGGTATTCCATCAAAGATGACGCTTGTAATGTCAGGGGTGGAGGTGCCGTCTTTGGCGCCGGTCAGAATCATGGTGGCTGCGGTAAGATCGATAGCATCTACTTCGGGAGAATAATCCACGTTGTCATAGGGTGCCAGAGCAATTACGGCTTTGACCTGATCTCCTTGGTCTGATCCTACCTTGAGGGCGGCGCTGCCACCAAGGGAATAGCCTATGAGACCAAAGTCTCCCAGCTTTCCGTACAGCGGACTATCGGGATCGTTCTCTTCGGCTTGCAGGATTGCCAAACCCGTTTCGTGTGCTGTTTCATAACCGGGGATCGTCGTATTCTCCACTGCATCCACGAGGCAAGCAACCATACCTGCGGTTGCAATCGCCTCTCCAACCCATTGGACACTTGGCAAGCGGCCCGTTTTGCCGCTGGTCACCGTCGTCGCCCCGACAGAGCCGTCAGGCAAGGATGCTATGTCACTCGGATAATAAATCAGCGCCCCTTTTCTTTCACTACCGCCACAGACAGTATCGAGGACCTTATAACAACGAATGCCGCCAGCATCAAGATCATCCGGACATGCTATTTCGTCGTCTTCCGCAAAAGCATTCGAAACAAACAGGCAACTCACAACAATGATCACGACAAACATCAGCTTGTGCAATAATTTCATCTTTTGTTCCTTTCCATAGCACCAACAATTTGAACTCTACCTAAAACCACTCTCCAACCATACCCCCAATACTGCAAACGTCTATTTTCTTTCAACCATCTTTTTTAAACAATTGGGGTTTACGCCGACGATATCACCCCCCCTTCGCTTATTTTGATGATACAGCTAAAGAATGACTACCAAGAGGCAACCGCATGAAAAGTATTTTAAGGATAGTCGCGGCAATTCAGCGCAGCTTGCCGCAAAAGCGCAGTCTTTGCATCGCGCATTCCGGAAACTTCAAGTTTAATATCAGGGGGGCAAGCGGCAGGGTTGATGGCAAGCCCTGCTTAGAGCAGGCGAAGGCTTCGCTTCAGATTGGGCAGTAAATTCCGGCTTCCTTTAAAAGAACAAAAGCAGCCATCCTATGCGTTGCCTTTGCCATCATGAAATCGTTTTTGCCAAGGTCAAAGGTCAGCATTTTTTTGAAAGGTGACCGTGTCATATTCACACCGCTTTGTCAACCCCCCGGCCACGCGGTAAACTGGCAATCGCATGTCGCATTTTTCACCATAAGGGCATTAGGCGCCTTAGGGCTCGCGCAAAAAGAACTTCACATTTTTATGCGCCGATCCATCTCACCCGGCTGCGTTACAAAAATACAGAATATCTCGATATTCTTTAATTTTTGTGCCTTGCCGGGTGAGCGCCTCAACAGCTAAAAATGTAAATTTATTTTTGCACGAACCCCTAGTCGCCTTTCGCCGGGAACAGAACATGGCGCAGCCAACCGAGGAAGGTATTTCCTTTCAATACTGCCTTTTCCCAGGCCATGAATTCGCGTGAGAGGCGTGCGGGATCGGCGAACCAGCGTTCGCGGGTGGTCAGCGGCTCGTCGGGATCGAGGGCCTTGACCACCCGGGCGGGATTGCCCGCCGCCACGGTGTTGGCCGCAATGTCGGTCACCACCACGGCGCCGGCGCCAATGATGCTGTTTTCACCGATGGTCACCCCCTTGCAGATGATGGCGCTGTCGCCCACCCAAACGTTATTGCCCAGGTGCACCGGCGCGGGACGGCCCATGGCCAAGCGGTTGTAAAGGCCGTGCCAGTCGTTGTCGGTGATATAGACGCCGTAGGCCAGCATGCAGTTGTCTTCGATGACGATCTGCCGCGCTGCGCTGATCCTTACGCCGGGGCACACGAGGGTGTAGCTGCCGATGCGGATTCGGCCCTGCGTTTCACCACTTGCGGGCCATACACTGATTCGGATCTTGCCGTCCGATGCGGCGATGAAGTGGCTGTAGTCGCCGATTTCGATAGGACCGCCAAACAGGCGCACATGCCACGGATTCATAAAGACGTATCCCTTGCCCAGGGATTGCAGTTGGGGCGCGATGAAGTGGCGGGTATACAACTTCTGGAACTTGAGCCAGCCTTTCTTGGCCGCGTAAGGTCGATAATCTTTGCGCATGGCGGCTACAGGTCCATATGCCGCCAATGTTCATGCGCAAAGAGCACGCCGGACGGTGTCAGATGATAGAGGGCGTCGACGGCCATCATCACCACGGCATTGTTCCAGGTGATTTTCTCTTCGGGCCAGACGACCATGTCCGGGAAGTTGAATCCGCACCAGTAGGTATGGTCTTCAAAGGTGCGGTCGCAGATCCAGCGAAAGAGAATGCGGGCCTTCTGATGGTCGCCCATGGCCGCCAAAGCCAGGATGAGTTCACAGGTTTCAGCCACGGTCACCCAGGGCTGATCGGAGACGCACCGGACCCCCAGGTCGCGCACCACGAATTTTTTCCAGTACCGATCCATGCGCTGCCGGGCGGCTTCACCGGTCAGGACGCCTCCGAGCACCGGATAGAACCAGTCCATGGAAAAGCGCGATTTGGTGGTGTTGAATCGATGGGGCCGGTGGATCAGGCTTTCTTTTAAGTCGCACAGGCGGCGACGCCACGATGCCCGCTCAAGGCCCAACAAGCGGGCCAGGGCCAGGGCACAGCGCAGGCTGAAGTGAATCGAACTGCAGCCGGTGACCAGGGCCATGCGGTCGAGTTTCTCTTCGGGGCTGATGGCCCAGTAGATTTCACCCGTGGCGGCCTGGCACCTGAAAACAAAGGCCATGGCCCGCTCCACGGTGGGCCACAGGCCGGCCACGAAATCGAGGTCGCCGGTGGCCAGCCAGAAGTGGTACAGTCCCGCGGCAAGGTAGGCGGCATGATGGGTCTCGCGCGTGCGGTCGGTGGCCCGGCCGTCGGTATCGGCCGCATACCAGCTTCCGTCGGGCAATTGGCTGCCGCGCAACCACTCGTAAGCCCGGCGCGCCGGCTCAAAAGCCCCCCCGATGGTCAGCCCCATGGCCGACTCCACATGGTCCCAGGGATCGGCTTTGTGCCCCGGCCACCAGGCAATGGCACCATCCGGCCGCTGGGCCTCCAGAATCAGGTCCAGCAATGCGGTTAAATCAACGGCGACATCCTGTCTTTGGGCGGCGGCGGATAAGTGTGGTGTCAATGCAACGTGCTCCTGGCCTATCCACGAATGGTATCTTGCGGCCTTGATCCGGATGGTAAGCAAGCACTTGTGGATGAGTACCGAATCAATCTAAAAAAAATGGGGCCGGATCGAATCGCCACGCACCATACTGATTTCGTGATGGGGACACAAGCGCAAATGTCGCCGCTTGCTCTCTTGACAAATGTTGCCCTTCTTTTTACTTTAGCCGCTTGAAAAACCGCCTTTCGAGCGCCGGAGCGCTTCGATAGAAAGGAGAATCCCCACCGTGGAAGAGCTGACCCGTAACATTGAACAGCAACATGCCCTGGTCCACCGGATTCGCAGCGAGATCGGCAAAGTGCTCGTGGGTCAACAGGATTTGATCGAAGGGCTTCTCATCGGCCTCTTCACCAAAGGGCACATTCTCATCGAGGGGGTGCCCGGCCTGGCCAAGACCAGCGCCGTCAAAGCCCTGGCCGATACGGTGCGCGCCGACTTCAAGCGCATTCAGTTCACACCGGACCTGCTGCCCGCCGACTTGATCGGCACCGACATTTACCGGCCCAAAACCGGAGATTTCGTGACTAAAAAAGGCCCCCTGTTCAACAACATCATCCTGGCCGACGA
>JABDRH010000659.1 GCA_013041835.1 Desulfatitalea sp.
GCTGTCATACCAACCGGTGCGCCGGAAGGTCAGTAGTTGGTGCAATCTGTGGAAAACGTCCCACCAACCGTCATCCCAGGCATTGCCCACATCCGGATGTGACGGCGCAACGCTGCAGGCGTCAATGGTCAGAAACTCCAGATAATCATCACCGAGCGATACGGAGCCGTCCCAGAAATTCACGGAATCGCAACAATTGCGCAAGGTGGTAATCCGCCCGTGACTGCCATGTCCGCTGAAAAACGCCACATCCATCCAATCCACATATAAATCGTCATGTGTGGTGAACTCAAACGGATAGGCCCAGTAGTAATGCTCCCAGGTAAAATGTTTGATAAATGCCCATGTCTCGTTGACTGCGCCGGTCTCTTCGCGGCACACGTAACCGCCCTCGTACAACGCCGCCGCTGGCGAGACACAGATCGCCCATAGAACAAAACAGATAATGGGGAAAATCTTGATTGCCCTTTGCATGTTTACCTCCTATGAAATATTGGTTACGATTTATTCATCTTTTAATGGACACCGCATCAAACGGCACCGACATAGGTCACAATAAAAAAGTGATCAAGCTCACATCGAAAAATACGATCACATACCCCCAAACGACTCAGCATTGCTCAATGTGGGTTGCCCAATTTTCAATTGATTTTCGATCTCTTTTCGCATAGTGTTGTTTTTACTCTTTTGGCTAAATTAGGTAATTGGGCAATATTGGCCAAAACCTCTATGTTGTTGATAATTAAACAATTAACATACAGGTTCAGGGCAATTTGTGGAAAAGACATCTTCTTTGATGTAATACCTTAACATGCCGTTATTAAACTACATATCATACACATTCGCGCACTCTTGAGTGGAACAAGGAGAATCTGCAGACATGGAAAAGGGACGCAATGATTTCATCCCAAAGCCGGTATCGCGAAGGCGCTTTCTGAAGGCGAGCGCCGTCACTGCCGGAGCAACCGCCCTTGGGCTCGGTGCAGGCCGTCCGGTGTTGCGTGCGCTGACCGCTGCGTCCCAGGACCGACAAATCGAAAACCAGGGGGAAAAGATATTCCAGTCTTCATGTTTCAATAACTGTTTCAGCCACTGCCGTCAGAACGTACATGTTCGGGACGGAAAAGTGGTTAAAACATCTCTGGCCTCGTTTCCGGACAATCGCTACGATCGCATCTGCCTGAGAGGACTGGCGCATCCGCAGCGGATCTATAGCCCCGACCGCATTAAATACCCAATGAAACGGGCGGGTGAACGCGGCAGTAACCAATGGGAGCGCATCTCCTGGGATGAAGCCATACGTACGATTGCGAAGAAATTCGGCGCGGTTCAGGAAAAGTATGGGAAAACCGCCCTTGGATTCCATGTGGGCACCGGAGATTTCGGTACGCTTAACGGCACCAATCCAGGATCGATCGGGCTGCTTCAAAAAGCGCTGGGGGTAACAAATATTTCGTTGGCCGTGGATGCCGGATTCTTGCCGGGAATCAACCGTGTCTGCGGCTTTTGGCCCGGAGCATGGAACATCAACGAACATGCGGATGTGATCCATTCGAAAAATATATATGTGTGGGGTCATAAGATGGAGGTGGCCGCAATCCACCATTGGCATTTTGTGGCCGAGGCCATGGAAAACGGGGCAAAGCTGACAGTGTTTGATCCGAACTACACCGGGCTGGCGGCAAAGGCCCACCGGCACGTTTCCATGTATCCCGGCACCGACATCGCGCTCTTGATGTCGATGATTCAGGTCATCATCGACGAGAAGATATATGACAAAGCGTTTTTACTCGCTCACACCTGCGCCCCCTTTCTGGTTCGTGAGGACAACGGACTTTATTTGCGCATGAGCGATTTTGGTGTTGCGCCCACGCAAGGTCCCGTCAACCCCATGACCGGCAAGGCTTCGATGATTGATCTGAATGTGGTCTGGGATCCGGCGACCGAATCAGCCGTTGCGGTCAACAAGGTATTTGCGCCCGCCCTTGAAGGCACCTTTACGGTCAAGGGCCTTAAGGTACGAACGGCCTTTGATCTACTCAAAGATCGCGTCGCCGCCTATACGCCTGAAAAGGCGGTCAAAATCACGGACGTAAACCCGGAAGTGATCCGCTCGACCGCGCGGGACTTTGCGCGTATCAAGCCCAGTACCAGCATCATTGGATTTGGAAGTCAAGCCTATGACAACGGCCCCATATGGGGTCACGCCATTGCCACGCTTCACGCCATCACGGGACAGATCGGCAAGCCGGGAAGCTTTATCGGAAACACCTGGTTTGCGTATCTGGGCGTCAACTACAGCCTTGCTGCGCCGGAGTCGATCCCAATGCTCTATTTGCCTGAGCTTATAAAAAATGGAACCGTGAAAGGTAAACCACGGCCTCCGGTCAAGGCGCTCTGGGTGTCCCATGCAAATCCGCTGACCGCTTGGGTGGATTCGAATTACTGGATCAACACGTTTTGGCCAACCTTGGATTTCGTGGTCGTGGCTGACGAACAGTATACCGACACGGTCCGTTATGCGGACATGGTTCTTCCGACCGCACATTGGTTCGAACGAGAAGATATTCTGACCCTTGGCGGAACGCATCCCTTTATTCAACATGGAGAGAAGGCGATCGAACCCTGCTATGAATCCAAACCCGACGTTGACATTCATCGACTGATCGCCACCGGGATGGGTGTGGGTGAAAGTTTTGCCGCTACGAATGAAGAACTTCTCAAGCTTTGCTTTGAAACACCCCATTTCGCCAAAATGGGGTTTACCGTGGAAAACGTTCGAAAGCAAAAGGCTCTCAGATTTCAGCCGCCGGGTTACGTTGCCTGGCAGGACCTGAAGTTTACGACCTCGTCCGGTCGCATGGAGTTTTATTGCGAACATCCTTTGGATCAGTTTCAGGCGCCTGTCCCCGTGGATCGCTTGGATAGCCAGCGATTGCCCATGTGGGTTCCGCCAAGGGAGGCTTCACGGGACAATCCGCTTTTCAAGAAATACCCGTTTGTCCTGATGTCTGAGCGCCCTCGTTTTCGCGTGCACACCCAGTGGTACAATATCGAGTGGCTTCGCGAACTGGACCCCGAACCCACCCTGCTCATAAACCCAAAAGACGCTGCCAAGCGCGGAATCAAGGACGGCGATTATGTTGAGGCCTTCAATGACAGAGGTCATGCCGTGGCAAAAGCCGTACTCTCTGAAGGCATCAGACCCGGTGTGCTCAGCTACCCAAAGGGCTGGCACAAGCAGCAGTATAAAGCGGGTTGTTTCTCCGAACTGGATCATCGTGCTTTTGATTCGGTCGGCGTGAATCAGTCTTTTTTCGATGCGCTTGCCGACATACGCAAGTGGAAAGGATCGGTGTAAGCGTGGCGAATAAACGACTCGGCATGGTGATCGATATTCAAAGATGCATCGGATGTCATACTTGCGCGATGACATGCAAAGTGGAGAACAATCTTCCTGCAAAGAACTGGTGGAACCGGGTTTTGACGGTGGGCGGCAAGCAGATGGACACGCCGAAGGGAATCTTTCCAAATGTACAGATGTCCTACATCACTCAGGCCTGTCAGCATTGCGGCAACCCGGCCTGCGTCAAGGTTTGTCCCACGCAGGCCACTTTTATTCGCGAAGAAGACGGCGTGGTCATCCAGGATTACGGAAAATGTATCGGTTGCCGTTTTTGCATCGATGCATGCCCTTACACCGGCGTGCGTCAGTTCAATTCGGAAAAACCCCGATATTTAATCGACTTTCCGGTGGGCGATGCCAACGTTCCAGCACACCAGGAACAAACCGTGGAAAAATGCACCTTTTGTGTTCATAGGCTTGCCAAGGGGCTTCAGCCCGCATGCATCGAGAGCTGCCCGGCCCATGCAAGGCATTTCGGGGATTTTAACGATCCTGACAGCAAGGTCTCGCAGCTTGTGCGAAAAAGATCATATCTGCAACTGTTGCCTGAAAAAGGGACAGGGCCTTCCGTCTTTTTTTTAACATGATCCTGATTTTTTCTGAGTCCAAGAAAGGATTCACGGGAACGTATGCCTGCTTTTGAAAATACATCGGCCGCTGGTGCCTTTTCAAATTCAAACGCAACTGCAAGATTGCGCGCAGAAATGTACCAACTCTTGGCAATCGGATTCGCCGACCCCACGCTTGCACTATCACGGGGGCTGATTGACGGCGGGTTTCAAACGGATGCATTGGCGGTCATGGAAGGTTTGCGCATGCCGCCAAGCGCAGTTTCACAAGTAGCGTCATCATTTCAGGCAGTTACGGAAAGCATTGACAACGCGGATGCGGGCGCCTTTTACCATCAGTTGAATGTAGCGTATGCGCGCCTGTTTATCGGACCGGGGCCGGTGGTGGTGTCTCCCTATGAGTCGATCCACACGGATGAGGACCCCAGCGCCTCGGGTATCCTTATCGTGGGACCCGTGACCTCTGCCGTGCTGAAGTCCTACCGTCAAGCCGGAGTTTCCCTGCTCATGGGCATCAACGATCCGCCCGATCATATGGCCATAGAGCTGGAATTCTTGTACTACCTGTGTGACAACGAGGCCGGTGCATGGAAAACCAAGGATCTTGCGACAGCAGAAAAATGGCGCGGCTTGCAAAGCGCATTCACCACGGATCATTTATTAAAGTGGGGGCCGCCATTTTGCCGCCAGGTACGGGATGCGACCCGTGAAAGCTTTTATGCGGTATTGAGTTTGGTTGCTGAAACTTTTTTTAGCTGGGAGAGCAACTTTTTACGGCAGTAGGGTTTCATCCTTCGGAGACAAGACCTTATCCCAATGCTGCAGAGGTCCTTATCACCGTTTAATGGATTGAAGGCCTTGTTTATCCATGTCTATTGCATAATCCGCGATGCCAAGTTCTTTTATCTTTTGAATACACGCCGCTCTGTTTGATTGGAAAATAAATCCAAATAGTTTCGACACAATACGCAACCAATTGATGGTGTTTAACAATGTCTTTCATTTTACGCCTCCGATGCCGAGACCCAGGCTTGGTTCTAGCTTCGCCCACCAATAGGGTCAATATGGCCGCTTAAAAAAACTAACAACCTGTTATTTTTACAGATAACTATTGATCGCATCATTTTAAAATGCCTCGGTGGACCATGTTGGGTCCAAACACTGTCTTGCCTCCTCGTTTTGAAGCCGAAGGCTCAGGGCTCGCGCATCCATACGTTCAGCATTTATCCACAACGGCTTCGATATTTTCAATACCTGTAAATGCCATTTTTATTTCAGCCATCTTTTTTATGCAACAGTGGGGTGATGTCATTCGTGTCAAACATTTCCGGCCGATGGAAAAAGGAAGGGCAAGACCAGGAGGGGGGTCTTGCCCATGGAGGAGGATAAGAATGAAAAAATGAGGTACAATTTGATCGGCTTCATGGACTATCTAACACATTCAAGATGATCCCTCGGTGACCATAACATCACCATTTCGTCATATTCATTTTTTGGGATTGAGCAGATGACTCAGCTCCCGGCTGAACCAACGCTGATGGCCGGGTCCAAGGCCGCCGGCCAGCCAGCGTCAGATGATCCACCATTTTCTGGATGCCTGCTGTAAAGGGTGCCCAATTCGCAGATGGCCGGGTCGCTGCTGCTATCCGGGGTGTCGCCGCCTATGCCGATATGGCAGCTGCGGGGGCTGCGGCTGCCGACCCGCATGCGGTAGCCGAGTTTCATCAGGCCGGAGCAGGCGGCGCCCTGGGAAACGGCCACGTCATGACGCCGGTTTTCGAAAATACCAGGCCGCTGGGCCGTTACCGGCGCAAACCACTGTTGCAGGGCATCGGCGGGGAGTTCCCAGGTGGTAACCACCCAACGTCAGAATTCAGGTGAAAAATTCAGGTATGAAAAGAACAATTGATCCAATCCTCAAGTTCACGGCCTGCTTGCCCAAAAAGGACCGGGCAAGACCAGGAGGGGAGGTCTTGCCCGTAGAGGAGGAAGTGAATGAATAAGCGGGTTACAACTCGCTCGGCTTCATGAACTGTCTAACACATCCAAGATGATCCCACCGTGACCGTAACATTACCATTTCGTTATTTTCATCATCAGGGTGATTTCTTTTCACGCTCGTCGAGGTTTTCGCCCGACCGGTCGTGCAGCATGATGCCCAGCGGCAGGGACTCACCGAAGAGCGTTTGCTCTTCCTGATGGGCCATGGGCACCACTTGCGTGAGGTAGCGCCGGTGATGGGCCAAATCGTCGTGGGGCGCCATCCAATCCAGGATGCGCGCGGCTACGGCGTCATCCACGTCGCGCGTGCGGTCACCGGTTTTACGGGCCAGTTGGGCCAGCGCGGGGCCGACCAGCTTGGGT
Source organism: Desulfatitalea sp. (assembly GCA_013041835.1). Lineage (GTDB taxonomy): Bacteria > Desulfobacterota > Desulfobacteria > Desulfobacterales > Desulfosarcinaceae > Desulfatitalea. The sequence goes on from JABDRH010000659.1 coordinate 6,340, forward strand.
TGGGGCCAGGGTTGGGCAAGCAGGTCGTCGATCCATCGGGCCGCTTCACCGGATGGGATCACCCGGTCCACCGATCCGTAAAGCAGTTCACGGGCGCCCAGGCGGGCCACGGACCACAGGTGCTGCGGCCTGGCTTGCCTGGGCTGAAGCTGAGCCAGCAGCAAGCGGCCCCATTGGATCTTGTCCTTGACATAAAGCCGCTCCAGGTTGGCCACGCACATCCATAATTCCAATTGATGCTGGAGCGGCAGACGGGACGCTTTGCCTTTTTTGGGATTGAGCAGGCGGCTCAGCTCCTGGCTGAGCTGACGCTGTTGGCCGGGACCCAGGCCGCCGGCCAGCCGGCGCCACAGGATCCACCATTCGCTGGCGACCTGCTGTTGCTTGGGATGCGCGGGCCCCTGTTTTTCAAGCTTCCAAATCCGCTTGATGCGCTCGGCATCGAGGCTGTCGCCGAAGCCCGGGCGCAGGCAAAATCCGATGATATTCATCCAGCGTGCTTCGTGCGCCGGGCTCTTGGCGCGTGCCGGCATCAACGCCACCAGCAGGCCGGCCAAATTGCGAATCAGGGTCAGGGGCCATTGGTCCCGGGGCAGGTCCACCGCCGTGGCAATGGTTTTCACCAGTTGGCTCAGCGTCTTGGCGTCGTCGCCGTCAAAGGCATCCTGAACCAAGCACCGGGCAGCCTGTACCAGGCTGTCGTCCAGCACCACCTCCTCGCCCACGGTCGCGGGGGCGGTGTTATCGCGTAGTTGGAATTGAAGCTGCCAGCGATGATCGCTGACCAGGGATTGGCACCACAGGCTCAGGGTGCCCAATTCGGTGTACTCGGCTGCCATTCGCACGGGGATGGTGGTCCGCGCGCCTTTTTTGCCGTATTGGATCGTGGTTTGCAGCGGCGGCAGGCGTTTCAGGGTATCATCCACGGTCACCAGGTCGGCCATGCGGTCCCGGCTGCGATACGAAGAGCTGTACAGGTCGAAACGCACCGGTTGGTTGGCCAGCACCTTTAAAGGGAAATCACTCAGCTCGATGGCGCTGCCCTCGTCCAGCCCACGCTCGACCAAGCAGATGGCCTGGTCGTTGCCGCTATCCGGCGTGTCGCCGCCTATGCCGATATAGTAGCTGCGGGGGCTGCCGCTGCCCACCCGCACACCATGGCCGAGTTTCACCAGGCCATAGTAGGCGGCACCCAGGGAAACGGCCACGTCATGACGCCGGTTTTCCAAGATATCCGGCCGCTGGGCCGTTACCGGCGCGAACCACTGTTGCAGGGCATCAACGATTCGTGTCTGGATCTTTTGCGGCATCAAAGCGCCGCCGTTGAATAACACGAAATCAGGGACGGGATCGGTTTTGCCCACTACGTCGGCCACGTCCCGGCGGTGGTCTTCAAGAAATTGCATCAGATGGCGGGTGATGGCCGGTTCCGATTCATAGGGAAGGCCGAATTCGGTGATGGCCGGCTGTTGGGCGGCGGCCGGCATCGCTTGGCCGGCCTGCAGAATGGGGAAAAAGCCGTCCAGGATGATCTGTTCCACTTCGGGGCGGCCCAGCTCCGCACGCATGGTGCCGGCAATCAGCCGGCTGCCCGTACCCATGAGGGTCATCCGATGGGTGTCGCTGGTGCCGCCGAGGATGCGCTCCTTGGCCTGCCGGCTCTGATGGCACAGGGCCTGCCACCGTTGGGTATCGAGACCGCCGCGTCGCTCGCCGCGCCAGCGGCTCTCGACCCGCCGGGCCAGGGCCAGGTCCATGTTGTCACCGCCCAGGAGCAAGTGATCGCCCACGGCGATACGCTCGAAACGCGGACTGCCGCCTTCCCCGGCGGTCAGGGTGACCAGGGTGAAGTCGCTGGTGCCGCCGCCCACATCGCAAATCAGGATCAACTGCCCCGGCCGAACAAGGGTATCCCATCGGTGTTCGTGCCCTTTCAACCAACTGTAGAAGGCCGCCAAGGGCTCCTCCAGCAGGGTGACGCGGCGATAGCCGGCCACGCCGGCCGCCGCCAGGGTGAGCTCCCTGGCCACCTCGTCGAAAGAGGCCGGCACGGTGACGATGACATGCTGGTTTTCCAGAAACAGCTCCTCTTCATCGCCGTGGCTGTGGTTCCAGGCTTTGCGGACATGCTCCAGATAAGCGGCGGCGGCCTGCACCGGAGAGACCTTGCGCACCTCTTCGGGCGCCGCCCAGGGCAGGATACGCGCGTGGCGGTCCACCTTGCCGTGACACAACCAGCTCTTGGCCGAGGCCACCAGG
>JABDRH010000660.1 GCA_013041835.1 Desulfatitalea sp.
GTGGATTACCAGGCGGAGGTGCCGGTATCCCTGCGCCTGGAACAAGAGACGTTCATCCTCGACATTGCCGGACGCATCGACGGCGTGTTGCACCAGCCCGACCAGGTGCTGGTGGAGGAGATCAAAAGCACCCGCAGGCCGTTGCGGGAGATCCGGGAAGCGCCATCCGAGATGCATTGGGGACAGGTCCAGTGTTACGCCTACCTGTATGCCCGGCAAACCGGTATCGATCGGGTGGATGCGCGGTTGACCTACGTTCAGTTGGACAACGGGCGCACCCTGGAACTGGAGCGGCAACTGGACGTGGCGGACCTGGGGGCCTTTTTTGACGATCTGCTGCAGCGCTATCTAATATGGATTCGGCGACTGGCGCATTGGGCGGCCGTACGCGACGCGAGCATTGCCCGACTCGACTTTCCCTTTGCCGCATATCGCAACGGTCAGCGAAATTTGGCGGTGGCTGTGTTTCGCACTGTCCGCGATGGCGGTCCCCTGCTGGTTCAGGCAGCCACCGGCATCGGCAAAACCATGGCGGTCCTCTATCCGGCTGTAAAAGCGCTGGGTGAAGGACACGTTCCCAAGGTGGTCTTTTTGACGGCACGGACCACCGGGCGCCTGGCGGCCCAGGCCGCCCTGATCCAACTTGCGCAAGCAGGGCTGCGATTCAAATGGGTCAGCCTGACGGCCAAGGAGAAAATCTGCTTGGCCGAGAATAAAAAACAATGCGCGCCAGAGGCGTGCGAATACGCCCGGGGTCACTTCGATCGCCTCAATGACGCGCTGGCGGCGGCGTTTGTCCACGATGCGCTGGACCGGGAAACCATCGAGCGTCTCGCACGCCAGCACCGGGTTTGCCCCTTTGAGCTTTCTCTGGAACTTGTGAACTGGGCCGATGGCGTCATCGGTGATTATAACTACGCCTTTGATCCCCATGTGCGGCTGCAAAGGCTTTTTGGGGAAGGCGCCGGGCGGCCCGCGGTGCTGGTGGACGAGGCCCACAACCTCGTGGATCGCGCCCGGGAGATGTTTTCCGCCACCTTGACCAAACAGCCGCTGTTGCCCCTGCGACGGCGTTTGAAACCTGATTTGCCTCGACTGTCCGCGGCGCTGGGCCGTATCAACGCATGGCTGGCGGCTTTGCGCCGGACCTGCCGGTCAGCGGGTGGGGACTGTATCGAAACGCAATTGCCCGAAGAACTGGTTTCAAGGCTGCGCCACTTCACGGTTCAGGCCGAAACATGGCTGCGGTTGAATCTGCAGACCGACTACCGGGAAGCGTTGCTCCAGTTTTTTTTCGAAGCGGTGCGGTTCCAGCGCGTTGCCGAGATGTTCGGGCCTGCCCATGCCGTTATTGCGGCGGCGTCCGGCGAGGACGTTCGCCTTAAGCTATTTTGCATCGATCCCGCTGATTTGCTTGCGCAATGTTGGCAAAGCTACCGTGCCGCGGTGCTCTTTTCGGCCACCTTGGCACCGGCCGACTACTTTGCATCGGTGTTCGGGCTCGGTCCGGATGCAAGGCGGCTCAGCCTGACATCGCCGTTTGATCCATCTCACCTGGCCGTCTTTTCAGCCGACCGCATCGCCACCCGCTACACCCGGCGGGAGGCGACCTGCGAGCAGGTCAGCGGCATCATCGCCGACTTGGTGCGCCAGCGCCAGGGCCACTATCTGATCTTTTTCCCTTCCCATGCCTATTTGGCCATGGTGCGCACGCGGTTTTGCCAAGATCATCCCGAACTGGCCACCTTGACTCAGACTCCTGAAATGAGTGAAACCGAGCGAGAGGCCTTCATCGCTCGCTTCACCCAAAAGGTCGACGGCACACTGATCGGTTTTGCCGTCTTGGGCGGCGTTTTCGGGGAAGGCATCGATCTGCGCGGTGAGTATCTCACCGGCGCCGTCATCGTCGGGGTAGGCCTGCCGGGCATCGGCCCGGAGCGGGACCTGATCCGGGACTATTACAATCGGCAAGATGGACGCGGCTATGCCTTTGCCTATGAATACCCGGGTATCACGCGTGTGCTGCAGGCGGCCGGCCGGGTGATCCGCAGCGAAACCGACCAGGGCGTGGTGTTGCTCATCGATGACCGTTACAGCCGGCAGCGCTACCGTTCGTTGCTGCCGGACACCTGGCAGGTCCAACCAGTGGGCGATACGCGGGCGCTCCGGCAACGGCTGACGAATTTTTGGGGCGAAACGCAATAAGCCCCACTCGTGCGAACGCCGGATCCGCAGGCCTGTGGCTTTTGCACGAGTGGCGCAAACGCAGATGTAGAGGAACGCCCCCGTGCCGAATCAAATTCAGCTTCTGCTAGCGCTGGTTGGATAGGTTATTTTTGATCGAAGCGAAGCCTAAACATAAAAAAAATCAAACAAAAAAAACAACGCGATGCAAGTTCAATCCTTCAATCCGCCAAGGCAATACTGGCGCCAGGCGCATTCCAGTTGATCGCAGTCGGCACTGCCCCGTCTGAAACAATCAGTCAACCCTTCGGTGCGCTGCAAACTTCGAATCATGGCGGTGATATCCACATGCCGCCGGTAGTGCCTCAAGCTTTCGGAATCCCCCTGAACGTAGGGGTCGGATCGAGATAATCCGTTTTTCGCCCTGGCGTTGGGGGGGTCTGGTTTTAATTGATCGGCCATTACCATAATCCATTCTCTGGGTCACACTTTGTTTTTAAGGCAAGCCAGTGGTGATGAAATGCACGGGCCCCTGCCGACTTGCCGGTTGATAAGAAACGGGAAAACGATGGAACATAGTATGTTTTCCCGAACGACCCGGGAGTTTTACCTATATTAATAGCGGGAAGGGCCGGCACAGGCCGACCATCCCGCGATCTGCTAAGCAATATCTGTTAAGCGATAGAGGAGATGGCGTAGTGAATCAACAAACGTTCAGGGCACCGGCAAAGGGGGAAGCGATCTGGAAACGGCTCTCCTCTGAAAAGTCAACGGCCGTGTAAACATTGCTCTCTCTGCGTGACAATTGCATACCTTGAATGTTTTGAATCATCTGGCAGGTCTTTAAGCACTCGTCTTTGGGGAAGTTTCTTTTCTTGCAGTCTTTACACGGTGACGAAATCATCGGAATCTCCTTTCGCATTAGGTAATAACTGGCTTAAAACATAGAAAAATATCAAAACTCCCATTACCTTGAGGTCAACTATAGCCAAGCAAAGCCGGCGCTGTCCATAAGGCGCCAAATTCATTTTAATAGGGTATATTAGGCGTACTGGGGGGTATTCCCGGAAAGATGGGGCAAGCAATGGATTCGTTTATTCACTCTTTCCACAAATCCACATCGATCAATCCCAACCTTGCCGCATACCGCACCAACTCCATGGCGCTGTGGATGTCCAGCTTGCGCATGATGTTGGCCCGGTGATTTTCCACGGTCTTGATGCTGATGCACAGACGTTCGGCGATCATGCCCTTGGAGGCGCCTTCGGCCAGCATGCGCATGATCTCTTGTTCACGGGCGGTGAGTTTGCCGTAGCC
>JABDRH010000663.1 GCA_013041835.1 Desulfatitalea sp.
CCGCGCCGAGGCCATGGCGGCGGGATGTGTGTCCCCGGGCAGCCCCACCATGATTTGAGCGCCCACGCGAAAGGCCGATTCGGCGAGTACGTCAAAGGCCCGTTCGGTGTCCAGGGCGGTGTGTCCCCGTCCGCTAAGACGCAGCGCTTCATCGTTCATGGATTGAACGCCTATTTCAATGGTCTTTACCGGAAATGGGCGGATCCAATCCAGCCGTCGGTCATCGATGGTGTCCGGACGGGTTGAAAAGCGTATCCCGTCCGCTTGTCCGGCTTGCACGTAGCCGGCGACCGTTGCCAGCAGCAGTTGCACTTGCTCGGGCGGCAACCCGAGAAAGTTGCCACCATAAAAGGAAATTTCGGTGGGACGCGTTGTATCCCGGCGATAAGATAGAAATTGCGTGATGCCCCGGCGAACCTCCCGGGCTGTCGGAAAGGCCGCCGCATCGCCGGTGGTGGCCCCTTGGTCGCAGAAGATGCAACGATGGGGACATCCGGCATGAGGAATGAAAACCGGAACGATGAAGGGCGTCTGCTTGGGCCGGGCGTTGGTCACGGGGCGTCCCGGAGCGCAGCCGGCCGGTAGGCGCGATCAAGTGTCATCTTCATCCCTTTGGATCAGTGCCAATCCCTTACATGCGGCGTCCTGTTCGGCCAGCTTCTTGCTTTTCCCGGTGCCGTTGGTTTCCAGATCACCCACGACCATGACGACATGGAAGGTTTTGTCATGGTCGGGACCGGTCTCCGCGACAACGCGATAGTGCGGCGTGGTCCGGCTGCAGGTCTGCACCGCCTCCTGCAAGCGGCTTTTATAGTCCTGGCCGGCATTGAGTTCCGGCGCGGCTTCGATAAGGGGCCGGAAATGGCGCTCGATCACGGTAAAAGCGGCTTCAAAGCCCTGATCCAGGTAGACGGCCGCTATCAGGGCTTCCACGGCATTGGCCAGAATGGAGTTTTTATCCATGCCGCCGGATTGAATCTCTCCCTTGCCCAGCATCAGGTGCCGGCCAAGGTCCAACTCCCGGGCCACTTCGGCCAATTGGGATTCGTTGACCATGTTGGCGCGAATACGAGACAGATCGCCTTCGCGCATTTGTGGATATCTTTGCATCAACAGATGGCCGATGGTCAGGTTCAGGACGGCGTCGCCCAGAAATTCCAGGCGTTCGTTGTCGCGCAGATCCGGGTCGGTTTGCTCATTGACGAACGAACTGTGCCGCAAGGCCTCCCGGAGTAGGTCGAGATCATTGAACCGGTGGTGCAGCGTCTGCTGCAGTTGCTGGTAGTCGATGATGGATGCCATAACGTGCTACACTGCATTTCGCCGGGGCACGCGGTCTGCAAGGGCTTCATAGCATGCAAAAGGGACACATAAGTCACCGAGACCCCGCCCTAATTGAATTTCCGGTATCAACGTGCCATGGAAATCGCTTCCGCCAGTCACCAGCAGATCGAACCGCCGGGCCGTTTCCAGGTAGAAGGTTTGCGCCGCCGGCAAATGGTGGGAATAGTAGGCTTCGATACCCATCAGGCCCATACCCGACAGGGCTTCGACCAAGCGGGTCAATTGGCCTGGCGGGTCGTCGGGCACCAGGTAGGGATGGGCCAACACCGGCACGCCGTCGGCGCTCCGGATCAAGGCCAGGGCTTCTTGGCACGGAATGCGGTATTTGCTTACATAGGCGGGTTTCCCCTTTGCCAAAAAGCGGTCGAAAGCATCATTCACATCCCGGGCGACCCCCATTGCCATCAAAGCCTGGGCCACATGCGGGCGTCCGGCGCTGCCTTGCCCCACCCGGCTGAGCACTTCGTCGATGTTCAGGGCAATGCCGATGTGATTGAGGCGCTCCACGATGCGGGCCACGCGGCCGTTCCGGGCCGCCTGTAGATCGTCCAGCGCCTGGTTTAATCCAGGATGATCCAAATCCATGCCGTACCCGAGGACATGAAGACTGCCGTCAACTGAAAAGCCGTTCGGGGGCTGGGCGCTGATCTCAACGCCGGTGATGACATGTGGCCTTTCAGGGATCGTGTGGACCAATGCACGTCGACTTCCGCCCAGGGTGTCGTGGTCGGTGATGGCGATGGCCTCGAGCCCCCGGTTGGCGGCCATTGCAACGATTTCTTCCGGTGTGCACGTGCCGTCGGAGGCGGTGGAGTGGATATGAAGGTCAATGCCCCCTGGCGGATTAGAGTCCAAGGGCTTTTTCAAAAGCCTCCTCTTTTGTTTTGCACTCGATACACTGGGTCGTTACCGGCCGTGCCTTGAGACGCTGGTTGGAGATCTCCTCACCGCAGGATTCGCAGACGCCGAAGGTACCGTTTTCAATACGCTCCAACGCTTTTTTGATCTTTTTAATGAGTTTGTGTTCGCGGTCGCGGATGCGGAGCATGAAGTTGCGATCGGATTCAAGAGTGGCCCTGTCGGTAGGGTCGGGGAAGTTCTCCTTCTGTTCAGTCATTCCGGAAACGGTGTGGTCGGCCTGACTCAGCAGTTCCTGGAGTCGGTTGCTCAGAAGTTCCTCAAAATACTTCACATCTTTCTTTTTCATAGGCAACTCTCTTTGAGCACGGGTTTTGGCCAAATACAAAAACAGTTTATATAACATAGAACATACAAATATGCAAAGCATATTACATGCCGGCATCCCACGCCAAACGCCCGGACAATATGCCCATTTTGGGCTTAAAGCGGGAGTTTGTCCAGGCTTTTCAGGTCGCTCACATTGAATACCCGAGTGTCGGTGTCGGCAGGCAGCATTTTTTTCAGCAGGCCAGTCAGCACCCGGCCGGGACCGATTTCCACATAAGTGTCCACCCCATCGGCCATCATGGCCATCATTGAATCGTACCAGCGTACCGGACTGCAAAGCTGGCGAGCCATCAGCGACTTGATGGTTTGGGGATCGGATTCGCTCGCGGCGGTCACATTGTGGATGACGGGGCAATGGGGGGCATCGAACGGGATGCTGTCCAGGAATGCTTGAAATGGTGCTTCGGCCCCCTGGATCAAGGGGCTGTGCCAGGCACCGCTCACTTTAAGGGGCACGGCGCGAGCGCCCTGGCCCACGGCGAACTCTCCCGCTGCGGCTACGGCTTCAGGCGTGCCGGTAATGACGATCTGTTCGGCGCTGTTGTGGTTGGCCACGGCGACAATGCCCTTTTCCCCGGCTTGATGGACCAGCGGCGTCAACTGTTCCATGGTCAGGCCCACGATGGCGCTCATGGCGCCTTGGTTTCGGGTCGCCTCTCGGTGCATGAGCGCACCCCGCTGATGGACCAGCTTCAGGCAGTCTTGCGTGGAAACGACGCCGGCGGCGCGCAGGGCGCTATATTCGCCGAGGCTGTGGCCGGCGCATACATGGGGCCTGACCCCTTTCTTTTCAAGCGCGGCCAGGCAGGCCAGGTTCACGGCGGTGATGGCCGGCTGCAGGTTCACCGTTTCGGTCAGCGTTTCCATGGGGCCTTCGAAGCAAAGGCGGGTGATGGGCAGGCCCGATGCCTCGTCGGCGTCGGCGAAGATTGCTTTCACTTCCTCCATGGATTCGTACA
>JABDRH010000666.1 GCA_013041835.1 Desulfatitalea sp.
GTGGATGAATAAGGTAGATCCATTGCCTTTGGAAAGATTGAAAAGGAAAGTTACGAGAAAGGTGCGAACATGAAAGAACTGATCGATGCCGTCGTCGACATGATGGAAGATAAAGCCTATGAACTGACCCGGCGGTACATAGACGAAGGAAAAGCCGCTGAGGAGATTTTCAGCGCCTATCAAGCGGCCATGGAGCAGATCGGTCAACGGTTCGAGGCGGGTACTTACTTTGTGCCGGAGCTGATCATGGCCGGTGAGATGATGAAGACCGGGGCCGAGATCATCAAACCTTTTTTGAGCCAGGAAGACGGCCGGAAGGAAACCCGGAAAACCGGTAAATTTCTTTTGGCCACGGTCGAGGGGGACATCCACGACATCGGCAAGGACATCGTGGGCATGATGATGCAAGTAAACGGCTTCGAGGTGATGGATCTTGGCGTGGACGTGCCCGCGGCGACCATCGTTGCCGAAGCCAGGGCGTTCCAGCCGGACATCATCGGATTGAGCGGGCTTTTGACCCTTGCCTTCGATCCCATGAAAAAGTGTGTGGACCATCTGACGGAGGCGGGCCTGAGAGCGGATTACAAGGTGATCATCGGCGGCGCCCAGATGGACCGGCAGGTGTGCGGCCACATCGGCGCCGATGCTTTTGCCACCGACGCCATGGCCGGGGTCAACATCTGCAAGAAGTGGATGGGCGCCTGATGCCGCCGCGTAAAAAGAAAGGAAAGCTGTCATGAACCCCAAAAGCGATTCCACCCATGCATTTGAGCCGTCCCCGGAATACCTGGCGCGGGAAAAGCGGGTCATGGACGTCGTGGCATTGAAAAAGCCGGACCGGGTGCCGGTGGCCACGTTCGCCCACTCTTTCATGACCCGATGCGAAGGGCTTACGGAAGCCCAATCCCTCTATGATTTCGACAAGACCCGGGAGGCTTACAAGGCCACCACCAGGCGGTTTGACTTTGACATGGCGCCGCCGATTCTGACGCGGCTTCCGGGAAAAGCCATGGCGCTCATGGGGCTGAACACTTTCAAATGGCCGGGATTCAATCAGGATGACGACATTCCCTACCAATTCGTGGAAGCCGAGCATATGCGCGCCGAGGAGTATGACGCGTTTCTGCAAGACCCCGGGGATTTCACCGTGAGAAAGATGTGGCCCCGCCTGGCCAAAATCTTCGAACCCCTCGCCATGTTCCCACCGCTGTACTCCGCGACCAGCGGGTACAACACGTGGACCCACCTTGGCCTGTTTGCCGGCATGCCTGCCTTTCAGAAGATGCTCAAAACAATGCTCGCGGTGGGTGAAGAGATGAACCGGTACATGGCCTTCCAGACCCGGACCATCACGGAATTGGCCCGGATGGGTTATCCGACGCTGTGCACGGCCGTCAGTCACGCCCCCTTCGACTGGCTGAGCGATTATTTCAGGGGGCTCAAAGGGACGATGTTCGACATGTACCGCATGCCGGACAAGATGAAGGCGGCCACGGAACGTCTGCTTCCCATGCTCGTTGAAGGCGGTATCATACAGGCCAGGATGAGCGGGAACCCGAGGGTCTTCATCCCCTTGCACCGGGGGTCGGACGCGTTCATGTCGGACGCCATGTTCAAGGAATTCTATTGGCCGGGCCTAAAGTCCCTGCTGCTGGCCATTATCGACGCCGGCCTTACCCCCATGCCCTGGTTTGAAGGCAAGTATACAGACCGGCTGAAATACCTGGCCGAGCTGCCCCCGGGAAAAGTCATGGGGCATTTCGACATCGTGGACAAAAAGAAGTTCAAGGAGATTTGCGGCGACGTGATGTGTTTTTACGGGGACATTCCACCTAGCCTGCTGATCACGGGAAATCCCCAGCAAGTCAAGGACTACGTCAAGGGGCTCATCGACATGTTCGGCGACACCGGCACCCTGATCATCGACGGCGCCGTGGAGGGGATTCCGGTGCAGGCCAGGCCGGAAAACGTGGAAGCCATGATGCAAACCGTTTCCGAGCACGGCATCTATTGATCGGCAGCAGTTTGGGTCGCCTCACCACCTGATCTCTTTTTTGCGAAACAAGATCCCGTATTTTTTCATGCGGTTGCGAAGGGTTCCCGGGTTGATCCGAAGGATTTCGGCGGCGCCGCCGGAACCTTCGATCCTGCCCTTGGTTTTCCTGAGCACGCGGCGGATATACTCGGCCATATGGTCATCCAGACTTGAAAAGGCTTCCGTGGGTTCGGATATCTCAAGGGACTCAGATTTATTTGCCTGGGGAATCAGTGGGTGGAAGGATAAAAATCCGTCTTTGGCCAGAATCAGGGCACGTTCCACCATGTTCTCCAGTTCGCGCACATTGCCGGGCCAGTCGTATCCCAACAGTAATTCCAGTGTTCCCGGCGCCAGCCTGGGCGTGGCGGTCAGGTTCAGCGCCAATCGTTTTTTCTCGATAAAATGCGTTAACAGCGCCGGAATGTCCTCTTTACGGTCTCGCAAGGAAGGAATGACGACAGGGAAGACATGCAGCCGAAACCATAAATCCGACCGAAACCGGCCCCTGAGGATCATTTCCTGAAGATCCCGGTGAGTGGCGGCGATAATTCGGACATCCACCTGGGTCATCCCTTTTCCGCCCACCGGCTGGATGGTTTTTTCCTGCAACACTCTGAGCAGTCGAACCTGAGCCTGGGGGGTCAGCTCGCCGATCTCGTCGAGAAAAATCGTTCCGCCGTCGGCAAGCTGGAAATAGCCTTCCTTCCTGGACGCGGCGCCGGTAAAGGCCCCCCGCTCATGGCCGAAAAGCTCGCTGTCCATCAATCCTTCCGGAATGGCGCCGGAGTTGATCGGAATAAACGGTCCTTGCGAACGGTCCGACAGTTGGTGAATCGCATGGGCGATCACCTCCTTGCCCACCCCCGTCTCGCCCAGCAAAAGGACCGGACTGTTCATGGGGGCGACCTCGGTCACCATTTCCATGACCTGCCGCAGGCCGAAGTTCCTGCCGACGATTTGATCCGCCGCCGTACTGTCCAGCTTTGCATCCGGATGCCGAAGGTCCTGGTTCAGGATGTCCTTCATCTGGTTCATCTCTTCGTCACGCAAGGCGTTTTTGAGCAGGGTTTCGAACGGCTCCTTGAGCATGGCGATCCGATCGAGATGATGTTTACTGAAGCGATAGTTTCCTTCCGCGAAAAGCACCAACGAGCCGTGCATCCCTTCTTGCCTTCTCAAGTGAACGACCATTCCGGAATGATCCATGAATAGCCCGCTTTTGCGGCTCAGCGAGCGATCCACCGGATGATCCCCGAACTTATTGACAATTTCAAATGGTGTGATCATGGGATCTTCCAGGTAGGTTGAGCCCTCCTCGTCCAGAGGATAGATGATCCGTGTTCGTAGGGCCTCCTGGAGGGTCGCGACCACGAGTACCCGAAGCGCCTTCAATTCACGGTGGTAATGATTGAGATGAAGCCTATCGGCAGGCATTACTTGTTTCAGATAGTTCAATAGTTCCTGCATGGCGATTTCAATTTCGCCACGCCCGAACAACCTGCCCATGGCCTCGCGGAAAAAGGTATTCGGATCGATAGGGTCCATATTGCGAAGACTTCCTTGGCAATAGCGCGGTTGGTTTTCGATGTTAATGTTGACCGCCGATGCAATTCCGACTTATAACACGGATACGACAAATAAGACAGTTCAATCCGTCATATATCTCGGATGTTCGATGCATGATCCTTCTATCTATTTGAAATGAATGAAGTATGTAAGCGGTACAAACATTGCTGGCCTTCACATATTGAAGTGCATTCAAGTTGTGGTCCAAACAAAAGGCTTCAAGAAATTCGGCATATAAAAACGACTGAAACGGAGTGGCTCATGAAACTGCTCGGCCTTACATGCGGAAGAAGACATTCCAGCAACGAAATCCTGTTGAAAGAAGCACTGGTCGCCGGCCGGGCCGAAGGGGCCGACATATCGATGATCCGGCTTCTCGATCTGGATATCAAACCGTGTACCGGTTGCATCACCTGCGTCATGGGACTGGGCAATGGCGGACCCGGCGAGTGCGTGATCCGTGATGATTGGCATTTTTTGCACGAACATCTCCTGGCGTGCAACGGCTTGATCGTGGCGGCCCCTGTATTCGTGCTGGGCGCTCATGGGATTATCAAAATTCTTGCCGACCGTTTCGGGCCGGCCAGGGATATCGCATTTCGCACCATCGCCAAAAAGGTTCGTGCGGAAAAAGGCCTTCAGAAGGGAAAGGGGGTGGATGAACGGACATTTCATCACCGGGTCGGCGGATTTATTTCCGTGGGCGGCGCCATCACCAAAAACTGGCTTTCCTTCGGCCTGCCGATGATGCACCTGTTGACTTTTCCATCGGCCATCAAGATCGTCGATCAAATAGAGATAACAGGAGCCGGCCGGTTCGTGAACGTCGTGCTGGAACCGCAGCATATTGAAAAGGCGCGACGCCTCGGAAGGCACGTGGCCCAGGCCATGCTCAAGCCCGTTGAGCAAATCGGGTGGATGGGAGAGCAGACCGGCGTTTGTCCGGTGTGCCACTGCAACTTGTTGACCGTTTTCACAAAAAACCCCGTGGAATGTCCGGTTTGCGGCATTGAGGGAACCCTTTCCATGGAAGGGGACGCGATCAAGGTTCACTTCAGTCCCGGGCAAATCGCCATGGCCCGGGGGACTTTTGCCGGGGAAATGGCCCATGTCGAAGAGATTCTTAATAATTTGAAGTTCTTCGAACAACGTCCCGACAAGGATGAAATCGAAGAGCGAGCGGCGGCATATAAAACGCCGGCTTTCGAATCGTTCGTTATTCCGCCGCCAGACACAGTAAAATAAGCCCCTGACTACAATCCTACGGAAGCAGTGCAGTAAGAAACGATAACTCATGTTGCAAGGAGGTGCGGATGATGAAGCACAAGGTTGTATTT
>JABDRH010000677.1 GCA_013041835.1 Desulfatitalea sp.
ATGGAGTGGGATACGGCTGCGGGGCAGGCGATCGCTGAATGTGCCGGCGCACGCATCTATCAATACCAAGATAAGACGCCACTGCTTTACAATAAGCCGGACCTGTTGAACCCGTGGTTCGTCGTGGAACGAGACTAACCGGGAAAAACTATCCTGGCCGCAATGCATGCCTCTATTGGAGCGGACTGGATCGGTAGTGAAGATTTGCAGGTGCCGAGTCCCTCCGGTTGAGTTTAAGGCCTCAACGAAAAAGTTGGCGTTCAGCGTAATGGGTATCTTTCAGACCCATTTGAGATAGAGGCACAGAAAAGCTTATTATAAAAGAAAAGCGATTGGATGCTTTCGCCAAATCGCTTTATTATCATCTTTTTGGTCGGAGCGAGAGGATTTGAACCTCCGACCCCTTGAACCCCATTCAAGTGCGCTACCAGACTGCGCTACGCTCCGACACACGGTCACCCACCTAACACCGCGCCGGTTGCGTGTCAATGAAATTATTTGCAGATTTCTCACTCAAAGAAAACCCTTGCCCTAACAACCCTTCCATTTTATTGTTAAATCATTATGAAACCAAAGCCGTTGCGCATAAACAAGCCACAAGCCGTCAAACCGGGTGACACTTTAGGCATCGTGGCGCCCGCCGGCACCTTTGATGCTCAGAAATTGCATGAGGGAATTGCTTTCCTCAATGCTCAGGGATACCAAACTCGCCTGGCCGATGGGGTATTCGAAGCGCAGGGGTATCTGGCCGGCAATGATATGGCCAGGGTTGAGCAATTGCATGCTATGTTCAGCGATCCTGATGTGGATGCCGTGCTATGCGCCCGTGGCGGCTATGGGTCCTTACGCCTGTTGCCCTTGTTGGATTTTACCCTGATTGCAGCGCATCCCAAGCCTTTCGTCGGTTTCAGCGATATCTGTGCACTGCTGCTCAGTTTTTATTTCAGGGCCCATATGCCGACCTTTCATGGCCCCATGGTGTGCAGCCTGGGCCAGGAGGCTGATCAGGCCGGCAAAGACCTGCTCATGAAAATCAGGACGCGAAGGCCGCTTGAAATTATGGCCGAAGACGCCATCACGCTGCAATCCGGTGTTGCCGAGGGCATCTTTTTAGGAGGAAATCTGACAACCATATGTCACTTGCTGGGAACACCTTATGCACCCCTTTTAAAGGGATGCATCCTTTTTTTGGAGGACACGGGCGAAGCGCTTTACCGCATCGACCGCATGTTGACCCAGATGCATCAGGCCGCCTGTTTCGAAGGCCTTGCCGGTGTGGTTCTGGGCGGTTTCAGCGAATGTGGCCCACTTGACGATATATATGCGTTGGTGGGCAGTATCTTTCCTGCTAAATCCATTCCGATCCTGGCAGGCGTTGCAGCGGGCCATGGAGAACAAAATGTGACACTGCCCATGGGGGTTCATGCCCGGTTGGATGCGGATCGGGGGACTTTGATTTTTCTCGAAGCCGCCGTTGATGAACCGTAAACTATCCTTTGCGGATAGACACGAACGCGTCGGTCACCTGGTTGGTGCAATGGGTCCTGCTTTTCGACGTTCCAACATTCTGATGCAAACGGCTATCGATCGAGGCATCTTTCCCGGCGCGGTGCTCATGGTGGCCAGTGTCGAAGAGGTGCTGTTGCATCGCGCTTACGGCATGGCGGATCTTTTTTGCCGGCAGCCCATGATGCTGGATACGGTGTTTGATCTGGCTTCGCTGACCAAGCCCTTGGCCACCACGCTGGCTGTCATGAAGTGGGTAGAGCAGGGGCGACTTGACCTGGATTATCCCTGCCAAACTTTTTTACCTTGGTTTGGGGGCCGCGGTAAAAATACGATCACCATTCGCCATTTGTTGAGCCACACTTCCGGACTGCCCGCCTGGCGGCCCTATTATCTGCGATTGCACCACGTGTCACCGTTGCGGCGTAGGACCGTGCTGCAACAATGGGTAGGGGCCGAGGCGCTGGGGAACCGTCCCGGTCAGCGGTGTGAATACAGCGATATCGGGTTTATGGTCCTGCAATGGATTTTGGAGCAGATGAGTGGGCAGCCGCTGCACCGTCTTGCGGAAGCGTTGCTGTGGCGGCCGCTTGGCATCGACTCTCTGTTCTTCATTGATCTTTCCGGCCAAAGCCCCCAGCACTTCTATGCCGCCACTGAGTTCTGTCCGTGGCGCGCCGCACTGCTCAAGGGAAGGGTGCATGATGACAATGCTTTCACTCTCGGTGGCGTGGCCGGTCATGCCGGGCTTTTTGGCTGCGCCGACGGGGTGATGCGATTGCTGCGTGGATTACTCTCAGCCGATCTTGGTAAAAGCGAGCACGCTCTCTTTAAACGTGATACGATTCACGCCATCTTTCAGCGTCAATCCAACGGAAGGTTTGCGCTGGGGTTTGACACGCCGGATGAAAAGGACAGCAGCGCCGGATGCCGTTTTTCTTCGCATGCCGTGGGCCACCTCGGCTACACCGGCACCTCCTTCTGGTTGGACCGACGTAAAGGGGTAATCGTTTTGCTTCTTACCAACCGGGTGCATCCCACCCGTTACAACAACACCATCCGGGCATTCCGTCCCAAACTGCACGATGCCGTAATGGCGGATGTTCTCGGTGATTGATGCGCGGTTCGACCAACCTCGTTAGAGGTGTCCATATGCAAATGGTAGCTTGCGTCCCATATCGGCATTGTCGCTGCGACCCGAGAGATAGCTTTCGGGGATGGACACGCGTTAGTGGGTAACGATCAATTTATTACACAATTTCGATAATTTATTCTTGAAAATGGCGTTTTGTTTTGGTAGCTATTGATAATTTCGACTCTACCCTCCCACCAGCGCTTTCCCGAAGGAGGGCCACGCTGCTCTGTGTTTGGTACTCTTTTTTATATGATGAACAGGACAATTGAGACATGAACTTTTTCTTGGATTCCGTCTTAGGTTTTTTCTCCAGCGATTTGGCTATCGATTTAGGTACTGCCAACACGTTGGTTTACGTGAAGGGCAAAGGCATCGTCCTGAGCGAACCATCCGTGGTTGCCGTGCGGACCGATAATCGATCACGCAACCGGGTTTTGGCCGTAGGCCTGGAGGCTAAAAACATGCTGGGGCGTACGCCCGGCAATATCGTGGCCATCCGTCCCATGCGTGACGGCGTTATCGCTGATTTTGAAGTGACCGAGGCCATGTTGCGTCATTTTATCCAAAAGGTGCACAACCGCCGTTCTCTCGTTCGGCCCCGGGTGATCATTGCGGTGCCCTCGGGCATCACCCAAGTGGAAAAGCGCGCCGTGCGTGAGTCCGCCGAATCCGCTGGTGCCCGCGAGGTATTTCTGATTGAAGAACCCATGGCCGCGGCTATCGGGGCAAATCTACCCATCACCGAACCCACCTGTAACATGGTCGTGGACATTGGCGGCGGTACCACCGAGGTGGCCGTCATCTCATTGGCCGGCATCGTTTACAGCCGCTCTTTGCGAGTGGCCGGCGACAAGATGGATGAAGCCATCATTCAGTACATTAAACGCAAATATAATTTGCTCATCGGGGAACGCACGGCTGAGATCATCAAGACCACCATCGGCAACGCCTACCCCGACCCCGACAAAGTAGAGACCATTGAAGTAAAGGGACGGGATCTGGTATCGGGTATACCAAAAATTCTGGCTATCGATTCGGAAGAGGTCCGCTTGGCTATTTCCGAACAGATTGATGCCATTGTGGAGACGGTAAAGATTGCCCTCGAACAAACGCCTCCCGAACTGGCTGCCGACATTGTCGATCGCGGCATTGTTCTGACCGGCGGCGGCGCCTTGTTGAAAAATCTGGACAGGTTGCTGCGGGAAGAGAGCGGACTGCCCATCACCGCTTCCGACGATCCATTGTCCACGGTGGCGCTGGGTTCGGGGAAAGCCTTGGACAGCCTTGAAATATTGAAGCAAGTCGTGATTTACTGACCCCGATGTTTTCCAAGAATATGGCGATCATTGTTGGTCTGATGATACTGATCACGTTGAGTATCATCTTTTTGTCGATCAGCAGCCGTCCCGCCCACCCGGCACAAGGACAAAGCCGCTTTGCCATCGCCGTGGTAGCCCCTTTTCAAAAAGCCATCAGCGCCACGGTTCGCTTCTTTCAAGATGTTTGGGACCGTTACTTCTTTTTGGTGTTCACGGCTGAAGAGAACGCGCAATTGCTCAAGGAGGCGCAACAGACACGATTCCTGCGGCATCAATACGAGGAAGTGCTTCAGTCCAACCAGCGGTTGCGCCGGCTACTGGATTTGAAAGCCAAGACCACCATGCCTTCCATCGCTGCGCAAGTCGTGGGCAAGGATCCATCCCCGTGGTTTCAATCCATGTTGGTGGACAAAGGTCTGAAAGAAGGCGTTGCAGTCGGTTTTCCAGTGGTCAATCCTGAAGGGGTTGTAGGCCTAGTGGTCGAGGCGGCCGCCCATTACGCCAAGGTGGTGTTGATCACCGATCCCAACAGCGCTGTGGACGCCATTGTGCAAAGAAACAGGGCGCGAGGCATCGTCAAGGGCGGGCCTTCCGGTTTTTGCGTGTTGCACTTTGTGTTGCGTAAACACGATTTGAAAATCGGTGATACGGTGGTTGCCTCCGGCATGGATGGTGTTTTTCCGAAAGGGATGCCTATTGGTCAGATATCCAAAATCGTCAAGCAGGAGGCGGGTATTTTTCAGGATGTGGCCGTCATGCCTTATGTCAACTTTGAAGGCCTGGAAGAGGTGCTGATCGTTCCGGTTCAGGGACTCGAAAAGAAACCATGACCATCACCTTCTACATGCTCGTCTCCTTGTGCCTTGTGCTGATTCGCACCACCCTGATTCCCGCCATACCATTATTTGAGAAGTTTTATGATCTACTGATTCCCATTATCATCTACCTCGGTTTTTTCCGGCGTAAACGCGAAGGCATCCCCATCGTTATTTTTTTTGGGTTGATTATGGACAGCCTGTGCGGCGGCCCCATGGGACTTTATTTGTTAACCTACATATGGCTTTACACGGCTATACGCTGGCTGACCCGGGTCCTTCACGCCGGAAGCCTGCCGTTGCTGGCATTGGCGGTGGCATTGGGTGTAACGTTTGAAATATCGATTCTGCTGGGATATATGGCATTCATTGCCGCTGGCGCCAGTATTCCAGTTGATGCCGGCAAGACGGTGTTTCTTCAAATCGTATGGGCACTGCTTACCGGCCCTTTAATCATGATCATCATCGGATGGTTTCAAAAACGCCTCGATTTTTGGCGTTCAAAAATATTCGCCGACTAATGCAAACCTATCTCGAAAGTGTGGACAGCGAATGGTTTAGTCAGCGCTTGGTGGGCGTTTTGGTGGCCATTATGGCCGCTTTTGCCATCATGGGCATTCGCTTGCTCTATCTTCAGGTGCTCCAGGGCAAAGAGTTGCGCCGTTTGTCGGAAATCAACAGCATTCGCTTGCAAGATATCGACGCGCCCCGCGGCTTGATCCAGGATTGCAACGGCCGCACAATCGTGGAAAACCGCCCCTCGTTCAATTTGACTATTGTTCCCAAAGATGCCAAGCCAGTAACCCAGACCATACAGAAACTGGCGCGTTTGATTGATGAACCGGTCGAGATTCTGATGAAGCGGATCACCGGCAAAAAGCACAGCGGTGCATACACGCCGATTCTTCTCAAGGAAGACATCGGTCGGGACACGCTGGCCGTGGTGGAGGTGCATAAAAACAGCCTGCCCGGTGTCAGGGTACAAGTTGCGCCGCGTCGTCATTATATTTACAACTCACATGCTGCCCATGTGGTCGGCTATATGGGTGAAATCAGTATGGGCGAGCTGCAATGCGCACCCTACGAAGACTGTAAAAGTGGTGATTTCATAGGCAAGTTCGGCATTGAAAAGGCGTATGA
>JABDRH010000299.1 GCA_013041835.1 Desulfatitalea sp.
CCGCAACTTTTCCTGGGGTATGACGTGGAGGGCGCCGGCGTGGTCTATCCATCCGTTAAATTCTCCCCGACCGACCATGTTTCCTTTAAATTGAATTATGCCGGATACTGGGGCGCCTCGGAAGGCGGGGGCTACTTCAATCCCTTTTCAAAAAATGATGAGATCTGGCTGCAGACCCGTATTCAATTCTAACGGTCCGAAGATTTTTCTGAATCATCGTAAAGCGCTCGGAAAATTCAAGGGGCGAGAAATTTGGAGCATTGAGAATGAACATAGGAGGGACGGCAATGAACCTGACAAGATTCTTTTCAATCGTGATCACTTCATTTTGGATCATCTCTTCTGCTTTTGCAGCGGATATACCCAAGGGAACAACCATCGGGCCGGACAACTGGGAACAATACAAGCCGTATCTGTCGCTGGCAACCATCACCCAGATAAAAAGAGGGATGCGCTTTAACGTTGGCGGTGATGCCACCGGGTTTTTACATTCGTCAAGCGGATACAAAAAAGCCACTGAAAAATACAAGGGAACTTGTTCGGTCAATGCGGACGGCGCACTGCAGGGTTGGGTCGCCGGCAGGCCATTCCCTGAAGCCATCGATCCCAATGATCCGCAAGCGGGCATCAAGATCGCATACAACCTGGAGCGGCGGTATGAAGGAGATGATCAGACGCTGGCGAAATACCGGCTGACCAATGTCAGCGCCAACGGCCAGCAGCGCGTGGTGGAGGGGCATTCCAAAGCATGGGCCTGGTTGTTTTTGAAAGGGCGGACCGACTTGGCACCAACGCCTGAAATACTGCCGAACCCCGATAACATTTGGAAGATCAATACATTAACCATGGATGCCCCATATGATTTAAAGGGAACCATGCGCCTGCTCGTGCGGTATGAAGACCCGACCAAGGACGACGACATTTGGATGTATATACCGACCATGCGGCGGGTAAGGCGAATGTCGGGCGCACAGCGGCAGAATAATTTTGCCGGCACCGTTGCCACGTATGACGATATTCGCGGATTTCAGGGTCGTCCCCTGGAGTACACCTGGCAATTGGTCGATGAGCAGAAAATCCTGTGCGCCGCGCTCGATGCCAAAACCCCGTTTCCCAGAAACGAAAACGGCATGTGGACCAACGACAGAACGATCCGGGACTGCTGGGTCGTGGATGCAACACCGGTCAGTAGCACGCATGTCTATAAAAAACGAAGATTCTGGGTCGACAAAGAAATTTACGTTCCCTGGCACGAGATTGTCTACGATGCCCAGGACAGAGCGTGGAAGGTTTTCGAAAATTATAATGCACCCGTTTATACGGGTGAAAACGCCGACAAAGAATTTGTCATCATCGAGCAGGCCTTTATATGGCTCGATCTTTTAGACCAAACCTACACCCTGCTGGAGTATATCGGCTGGGATGAAAATGGGAATCAGACCGGCAAAATCAGCGTCGGTCTGGATCGAGATTGGTTTACATTGGGCACTTTGAGGAAACGGGGAAGAAGGTAACGCCATGTTGGACACTTGCCCGTGAGACAGCAACCTTGACTGAACTAACTTTTTCACGCAAAAGGAGGACTCCCATGAACAAACGTTATGGCCTGCGCACCTTGATTTCAATGATGATATGCATCGGATTGATGTTTGGCGCGATCTCGATGGCCTGCGCCGAAGGAAAACCCGTGCCGCCCAAACCCATCAAAAAAATGACAAGTGAAGAGATCGTCGCCTATGCAAAAAAGCTCTTCCTCGGGTTTACCGGTGACGAGCATACCCCCATGGACAAATTCGCCGAAGATGCCGTCTTTATCGATGTGACCCGACCGGTCAAAAAGGTCTTCAAGGGCAAAAAGGCTATCGGTGAATTTCTCATGGATTATGCCGGCATGACCGGTTGGGAGCTGGATATTTTGGCCGAAGCCTACGATGCCAAAAACAACCGGGTCGGCTTTGAATGGATCTGGCGCTCCGTTCACGACAAGGGACCCTATGACGGCATTCCACCCCGGGGAATCAAGACGTCCATCATGGGATCCACGTGGATCACCATCAACGATGAAGGCTTGATCCAGGAAGAAAAGGATGTTTGGAACCGGGAGCACCTGGTCCAACAGCTATGTGCCGATTAGCCGGACAACGCTTCTCGTCATTTTCAGCAAATTTTGCTGAGACCGAATCAAGGGTAGCGCGCAATTGGGATGGCAATGGGAGAGATTGAGTATCTCCCATTGCTGTTTCAAAGATTGATAAGCAACTGCACACAGACCTGAACAAGAGCCACATGATGATTACACAGTAACCTGGCGCGTCTTAATTCTGGAGCGCAAATTGTATTGACCCTGTTGGATGTTTTGGCATCCCGTATTCTTCATCCATAGATTACTTTTACAGTAAAATTGTTCTTTTCAAGTGTTGACATATGGCAGCAACTCTGCCATAGTATGTATACACGAAAACAAGCTCCCATCTCAAATATCAGAAATGGTCCAAAAGCTCTGCCTCTGGTGAAGAGCCCGGACAAGCCCCACCGATCCGGCGAGAACAAAACCCATAATTCTTGGGGATAGCTTCGGACGATAACCCCGAGAGTAATTACTTGTCATTGATCGAGTGAATCGATTATGCATATATTGGGATTGCCCGCGCCACATTTTGATTGTGCTCAAGTACAAGGAATCATCCGAGAGATGTTCATGTGAAAAAGCATGGAACTGATTAAATAGCATCTAATGCCATTTCACTGTTTCTCAAGGCGCATGAGAAGGTCGAAGATCATAAATTATACATCCATTGCAGTTGCCGTTGGGCAGAGACCGGATCATCTTTTTTGGTCTTAGGGCTCACGAATATATATTTTAACTGTCAGAAGTAAAACAGGATTCTTTTTTATCCTTACGCCCCAGGGCGTGGATGCGACGGTGAGTTGCGGACAAAGAATGCTTTTAGCATATTTAAGGAGAACACCAATGAGGTTGAGGCTCATGTCTAATTTGCGAAACAGTATGATCGGGCCCGTCGCTTGGCTTGGCATCTTCGTCGCACTATTTTGCGCACCCGTTGTCTCCTCTGCCAAAATGAGGTTCCCCGCGGATCTGTTCTCGGTTTCTTTTGCTAACAGCGATAAAGGATGGGCCTGCGGCCGGTGGGGAACCATCATTTATACCGAAGACGGCGGGACTTCCTGGACATATCAAAAGAGCACCACCGATTATACGCTCTCATCGATCTCGTTTACAGATGAGCGGCACGGCTGGGCCGTCGGCGATGGGGGAACAATCGTGCATACGCAGGATGGGGGACGAACATGGAAAAAGCAGGCAAGCCCGTCTCCCATTTTTCTCATGGGCGTTACATTCGTCACCCCGGAAAAAGGCTGGGCCGTGGGAGAAAGGACCACCATTGTCCATACACGGGACGGGGGACAGACCTGGCAAGTGCAGTTCAGTGGTGAAGATTATATCCTTCGCGCTGTTTCGTTCGCCGATGAAATGAACGGGTGGGCTGTGGGAGAATACGGGTTCATCTACAACACGAAAGACGGCGGGACGAGTTGGACCCAGCAAGGGGGCCAGTTTGAAATTTCCATGGAGACGGGGGATATCATTGCAGGCAATTATCTTTTCGATGTATCGGCCGTGGACGGTGACAGCGCGTGGGCCGTGGGCATTGAAGGCCATGTGATACGCACCACGGATGGCGGACAGACCTGGCAAGCAGTAATTACGGATTTGCCTAACAGCCATTTGCTCGCGGTCGACGTGGATGAATCGGGACATATCCTGATCGCGGGTAAAGGCTTGATGATTCATTCAAATGACGCCGGCGCCGGATGGCATCCTACTGTCGTCACACCGTCGATCGAATACGGATGGTTGGCCGGCCTTGGGTCAAAAGGTGAAACAGGCTTTTGCGCTGTGGGCCGTGATGGTTGCGTCTATTTGGGTGATCGGCAAGGCAAGGCGTGGGTGAAAACGACCTATTGAATCAGCAATGTCATATTGAAAACAGGACGTGTCAAGGAGGGATCATGCCGACCGATAGTCCACCGAAACCACAGACCTGGTTGGACCGTTTTTGCTGGCTTGTTTCTGTTCATAGGATAAAGGTGCTCGCGCTTATTGTCATGATCACCGCGATTTTCGCTTACGGCGCTACGAAGATCCAAAGCGAAGTCAGGATTTCCGAAATGATGCCGTATGATCATCCCTATCTGAAGCTCCACGCGAAATTCGCGGAGATTTTCGGGACAGGCGGTTCCGGTGTGGTCATTGCCCTTAAGGACAGGCATGGAGATATCTTCAATACGAACTCGCTCACCAAACTCAAACGCATGACCGAAGAGGTGACGTTCTGGGAAGAGGTGTATCGCATGCTCACCGTTTCCATTGCCTCCCAATCCGCAAAGGTCGTCAAAACCAAGGCCAAGGGGGTGATCGTCATCGAATCGCTCATGTTTCCGGACATTCCTCGGACCGAGCAGGAGATGGCCGAACTGAAGAAAAATATTTTTTCCGATCCGAGCAAGAACGGCATCCTGGTCTCCGAGGACGGCAGCGCGGCGCTCCTTATCACGGAATTCAAGGAGGAAGTTTCCTACCAGCGCAGCCTTGAACTTCTTCAGGCGATCCGTGACAAGTATTCCGATGACCAGACGTCGGTTCACATCGTGGGCTTTCCCATGCTCATGGGGTGGGTCTACTCGCTAAGGCCACAGATGTACATGGTTTTCGGGATCAGCATTGTCGCCATTATCCTGGTGCTGATCCTGATTTTCCGAAATTTTCAGGGCATGTTTTCGCCGGTGGTCAACGCCTTTATCCTGACCATCTGGGGTCTCGGGTTCACCGGTTTTTCAGGGATCAATTTCAACCCCATGCTCTATGTCCTGGCGTTTCTCGTGGGTTCCAGGATGATCGGCAATTCTCACCAGATCGCCTACCGCTACTTTGAAG
>JABDRH010000684.1 GCA_013041835.1 Desulfatitalea sp.
TCATTCATCACCTGCTCCCGGGGACAAAATCGTTCCCCTTGTTGCAGAAAATTAAATAGTGACCGGTTCAAAAAAAGAAATCGGTGATATTCAATTCAGTCGATTTGGTGGTCAAGTATCGGCTATGGTGGTTACGGATGGATCATCTGAGTGGATTTCGTAGAGGCCAGATGCATCTTTTCGTACTATATTTCGAATTCCGAATTTTGAAAATACAATAAAAAACATTTAGGTTAAAAAAACAACCCTTGTCACCGACCCATCAATTTGCGATTCTTTTAGCCCGGTAATTATTTATGTCATGAATTGATCTCATGGCCGCCAAATGGAAAGGAGCCTTGCCCATGGATTTTACTTTCTTAGAGCAACTCGTCGCAGCCCCCGGCGTCAGCGGGCGCGAAGAGCGTGTGCGCGAGATCATGGCCGCCTGCTTTACGGAATTGGGCGCACAAACGCGTATCGATGCCATGGGCAACCTGACCGGCCATCTGCCGGGCAGCGGCCCACGGGTGGCGCTCATCGCGCACATGGACGAAGTGGGCTTTCTGGTGAGCAAGATCGAGCCTCAGGGGTTTGTGCGGGTCATGGCGCTGGGCGGGATCGATCCGGGTGATTTCGGCGCCCAAAAGGTAATGGTACACGGCGCTGTGGATCTGCCCGGCGTAGTGGGCAGCATTCCGCCGCACCTGTTGAAAAAGGGCGCGGGCGACATGTCCCAGGCGGCTTTGCCCATTGCAGAGAGCTTCGTGGATCTGGGGCTGCCGGCCGATGCGGTTCTTTCCCAGGTCCGGGTGGGTGATCCGGTGACCTTTGCCGCCGGAAGCTGGCAGAACGATCACAGCTTTTTCGCCAAGGCCCTGGACGACCGGGTGGGGCTGTTCATCATGCAACAGGCGGTCAAAACCGCAAAGCGAATCGACGCCGACCTCTTGTTGATCGCCTCAACCCAGGAAGAGGTCGGCCTGCGGGGCGCCGGGCCCGCGATATTCGGTGCCCAACCGGACATGGTGCTGGCCCTTGAAGGTACGGTGGCCTCGGACACTCCGGGACTCAAGCTGCCGGCCAACACCATCGCCACCCGCCTCGGCCAGGGTCCTGAAATCCGCCTGACCGACCGGCGCATGATCGCGCATCGGCCGCTGGCTGATTTTCTGGTGCGCTTGGCCGGGCAGGCGTCCGTGGCCCACCAGGTCATCGTCAAAAACAGCGGCGCCACCGATGCCGCGGCAGGCCAGATCAGCGGTCCGGGAAGCCGGGCGTGCGCCGTATCGGTGCCGGTGCGCTACATCCATGCGCCGGTAGGCATCGCCGCCAAGGCCGACATCCAGGCTGCGGTAACGCTGCTTGGCGGATTTTTGGAAAATGCATCCCAAATGCCATCACCCGGATAACGAAACGACATGCAACCACCTGAAACCATGGATGAAACATTGCAGGCGCTGCGCCGCAGCCTCGACCAGATGGCCCGTTGGGGCTGCCGGGGGTTCGACTGTTCGGAGCAGGCCCTGGCCGTTTTGGCCCGCTGGTCCCATCAATCAACCGCCGCAGCCTCCCATAAAGCGCCCGCAGCGGATAAAGGACCCACAGCGGAAACCCTCGAGGCCGTCCGCACCGATCTGGGCGACTGCACCCGCTGCCGCCTGAGCGAACACCGTACCCGGCTTGTATTCGGCGAAGGGGCGGCGCAGGCCGACCTCGTGTTCGTGGGCGAAGGGCCGGGCGGCGACGAAGACCGCAGCGGACGCCCCTTCGTTGGGCCGGCCGGCCAACTGCTGACCAAGATCATTGAATCCATGCACCTGACCCGGGACCAGGTCTATATCGGCAACATCGTCAAGTGCCGGCCGCCGGGCAACCGCTTGCCCGAGGCGGACGAAATCGGCGCCTGCCTGCCCTTTTTGACACGCCAGATTTCGGCCATACAGCCCAAAGTCGTTTGCGCCCTGGGAGCCTGCGCCGCCCAGACCCTGCTCGACACCGGCACGCCCATCTCCCGACTCAGGGGACGCTTTCACGATGCCAACGGCCTCAAGGTGATGCCCACCTTCCACCCCTCCTACCTGTTGCGCCATCCCGAACACAAACGCGCCGTGTGGGAAGATATGAAAAAGATCATGGCGTTATTGCGGATTCCCCTGTAAACGATGGCCCCATCGTACGATCAATAGCATTCTGAATGGAATATAGCGTTGACCATCGACAGCATTGTTGCTAAGGAATCGCAACTTATTAAATTGTGATTCCTAAGTAGCTTGCTGTTTACAATGCTTCCTCACAATTTGTGAAGTGTCACAATTATAAAGAATACAACAGACAAGTTTACTATAACTACAACCAAATGGAAGATATTAGCAACTTTTAGTGTCATTGTACTTGTGATTCTAAAAAGCTGTCAACCG
Source organism: Desulfatitalea sp. (assembly GCA_013041835.1). Classification (GTDB taxonomy): domain Bacteria; phylum Desulfobacterota; class Desulfobacteria; order Desulfobacterales; family Desulfosarcinaceae; genus Desulfatitalea. Next base: position 2,400 of record JABDRH010000684.1, read on the forward strand.
ACCATTTTTGGAGACCGCCATGGCCTTTGATGCATTCATTAAAATTGATGGAATCGATGGTGAAAGTACAGATGAAAAACACACCAACTGGATCGAGGCTCTCGATTTTGGAACCGGTGTCCGGCAAAAGGTTTCGAGAACGGCCAGCAGCGCAGGGGGCGCCAGCGCGGAGAGAGCCGATTTCAGGGAGTTCGTCTTAAAAAGATAGTGGACAAATCATCACCTGAACTCTATCTTGCCTGTGCGGATGGCACTCACATTGATGAAATAGTAATGGCGCTGTGCCGGTCAGGGACGGATAAAATTAAATTCATGGAGTACCGTCTGAAAAACTGCATCATCAGTCAAGTCTCAACCACGGGCGGGGGCAATTTTCCCATCGAGACCGTAAGGATCAATTTTGGACAAGTCCTGTGGGTATATACTCAGCAAAAGAGATCGGGTGGACAGGCAGCCGGAAATATTGCGACAGGCTGGAATCTTCAAAGAAACTGTAAGTTGTAGAGAGCTATCCACCATCGGGTGGAAGTGGATTTAGCAAATTTTCTGGTTGCAAAGGGTGATAATGAATATGGATTATACATAATACTGCAATTGTGTAAGGAGATGCACACATGCTAAACGAATTTGTCTACAGGGGTAAAACTTATTGCATCAAAACCCCTTTGGATTCAGATTATACCGAGAATGAGGTCGTGAAATTCAATCAGCTTCAAGATATTCGATCCTTTTTTGAGACCGCTTTGAACGATTACGGTTCCGATGCATGGGTCATAGTCATGGGTATTGCGAAATGGAACTATCCATTTTCCTGCCGGCCACCCAAAAGATGTCCTGAACCTACCGAACATGATTACTTTCAAACATTTTGTCAACAAATTTATAACGGTGAACTCACCTTAATTGAAATAAAGCACTTTAAGGGCAAGGCAATTAAAGACCTAAAGCTTCAGCAGTGTTGTGTTGACTTGATTAAAGATATCAATAGTCGCATCGTTCTTAGCAATATTTTAGGTGGGGTTTTGGTAGTTCTCCCAGTATTTAAGGCATTTTTCTATCCGCCTGGATATTCTAAGTGGGCGAGTTTAACATCGACGGTTTATAGTATAGGCACAGAAGATTGGGAATTACTTGCTAAAGATATCCAGATTGTTCCTATGTTGCTTCGTAAGGTAGTTCGCGACGAAGCACAACGTCATGCATACGACCATGATAGAAAGCACGAAAACAAATTGAGAATGTTCTGGGAGGGAATTGTTGATGCGTTTAATTATTAATAAGCCTATAATGATTTTAATCCTCATTCAAGCTTTGGCATGCAACTTCGCGGAAGAGGCGATGGCAAGCCATGTCATGGAAAAAGTGCGCGATAGCTATGAACAATTGGTGAAAGTACTTAATGGAAATGGGGCTGAAGGATTTGGGGCGTTTCTTCCTAAATGGGATGAATATCTTATAACTGTTACCACATACTCCAATAAGGACCACTTGGATGCAATCGCCGAACTGCAAAAGAACTATTTCGATGCAATAGAAGAAATAGAACGATGCATGATTGGAAATGGGCGATACGCAAGGAACAATTACTCCCCGGTTTGGGTGGAGGATATCAAAGCACAATTTGGAAAGAAATATATAAAGAATAATAGAGACGCAATCTTGCTAAACTTCAAGGTGATTATTTCAAGCTTGGATGACTATTATTGTCATGATTATATTGAAGGCGTTTTTTACAAGGAAGCACGGCTTTTCGGTGCTTACAACTATTATTTTAAAGCATTTTTAGACTTCTATAATGGTGGTGATCCAGAATTTAAAAGAGATTTGCAATCACATAAGGAAAAAGTAGATTCTTTTTTATCGCTGATCGGTGGTTCGTCGATGGCAAATATCCTTTTTGGACGTGGTAAGCCCTCAAAAGTGTTAGCCGAGATTGAGGCCAAAAGGCAGGATGAAAAGCTTTATATGTTTTTTAAAGCACATGCCCTGTCACAATCTTTTGATCCCCAGAAGGCATCTCAAGACCTTGATAAAGCAATGTGCGTGCCCTAAGGGCTCGCGCAAAAATAAGTTCAGCGTTTAGGCGCCTGGATTTGGGTCAGATTGGTTTGATCTAAGGACCCAAAACCGGAGCAATAGCAAGCTATTGTGAGGCCAAAGCTTACAAATAGACCGGGGCCGCAGATCGGACCAAGATGACCTGAAGCCGGGATGGATAAATGCTGAAGTTATTTTTGCGCGACCCCTAAATTCTTGAAAATCATCAATTGACTTGAAGATTTTCAAGAATTAAGATCACGACATGAGGATGATAAAGCGACCAGACCCCATTCAATCGATCAAAGCCTCGTTTGAGGTACATCCGATCACAGCGCTTCTCGGTCCTCGGCAATGTGGTAAAACGACCCTTGCCCGGTACATCGCGGCACAAGAGGCGGCTACGATCTTCGACCTGGAAAATCCTGTAGATATCCAACGGCTTACCGTCCCCATGCAGGCGTTGCAAGATCTTACCGGTATCGTCATCATCGATGAAGTCCAAAGAAAACCCAAGTTATTCGAACTCCTTCGGGTACTGGTGGAC
>JABDRH010000692.1 GCA_013041835.1 Desulfatitalea sp.
GGTAAGAAGCTTACGAAACGCCCGTGACCTCCTCCTGCCCAAACTGATGAACGGGGAGGTGGCGGTATGAGCCACGACTCCAACGATGTACGGGCACGGCGCGCCGTGCCCCAACCCAGCGCCGTGCCCCAACCCAGCGCCGCGCCCCAACGAAATCGCCGTTCAATCCGGCTGCAGGGATACGATTATTCCCAGGCCGGGGCCTATTTCGTCACCATCTGCTGCCAGAACCGGCAATGCCTGTTCGGCAAAATAGTAAACGGCGAAATGCGATTAAATGATGCGGGTCGGATTGTCGCCGGGGAATGGTTGAAAACCGCGAAAATCCGCCATGAAATTGAATTGGACGAATGGGTGGTGATGCCAAACCATTTTCACGGCATATTGGTTATTGCCGATGGTAGGGGCACGGCGCGCCGTGCCCGAAATGATGGCGGCGCGACAATGGGCACGGCGCGCCGTGCCCCTACCGTGGAACAATTCGGTCGCCCGGTATCGGGTTCGATTCCGACAATTGTTCGATCATACAAATCCGCCGTTACCAAACGCATCAATGAATTGCGCCAAACACCCGGCGCGAAATTATGGCAACGCAATTATTGGGAACACATCGTCCGCAATGAACCGGAATTAAAAAGCATTCGGGAATATATCCATAACAATCCCGCCCAATGGAAAACGGATAAATTATACGGGCACGACGCGCCGTGCCCTACAGAAATCCGGGAACCGATAACCGAATATGACGTGGAGGCATGGATGGTATGAAACAATCCGACCTCCTCGCCCAAGTCGCCCACGGCGAAGATTCCACCCGCCAGTTCAAGGCGGATGTGAAGAATGCCGACTCCCTGGCCTCGGAGATGGCGGCCTTCGCCAATACCAATGGCGGCACCATCTTCATCGGCGTGGCCGATGACGGTTCGACGCCGGGGTTGTCGCAACGGGATGTGACCCGCATCAATCAGCTCATCAGCAATGCCGCCAGTCACCTGGTGCGCAGCCCGCTGGCCGTGCATACCGAAAACGTGGCGCTGAAAAACGGCCGCATTGTCATCGTGCTGACCGTGCCCAAGGGGATCGACAAGCCTTATTTTGACAAGAACGGGGTGATCTGGCTTAAGGCCGGGTCCGACAAGCGGCGGGTGAATTCCAAGGAGGAGGTGCGCCGCCTGTTCCAGTTCACCAACCAGTTCCACGCCGACGAGTTGCCCACCAAGGCAGGAGTCGACAAACTGGACAAGCTGCGTTTTCGCGATTTTTTGCGGGATGTCTACAAACAGGAGTACCCCGATTCTTCCGGCGAGCTGACCCGGTTGCTGCAAAATATGAATCTGGCCACCGACGACGGGAGGTTGAACTTGGCCGGGGTGCTGCTGTTCGCCGAGCAGCCGGAGTGGATCGTGCCGCAGTTCGTAGTTAAGGCGATCCGCTACCCCGGCAACAAGATCCACGCCACCGACTACCTCGACACCGAGGACTTTTCCGGACCGCTGCCGAAAATTTTCGAGGGGGCGCTGGCCTTTGTCATGCGAAATTTGCACAAGGTGCAGGCCGGGCGCGGGGTGAATGCACCGGGCCTGCCGGAAATCCCCGAAGCGGTATTTGAGGAACTGCTGGTCAACGCCCTGGTGCACCGGGATTTTCTGGTCAGCGCCCCGATCCGCCTGTTTATCTTCGATAACCGCATCGAGATCATCAGCCCCGGCCATTTGCCCAATAACCTGACAGTGGAAAAGATCCGGACCGGTAACTCCAACATCCGCAACCCGATTCTGGTTTCCTATGTGGCCAAGGGGCTGCTGCCCTACCACGGCCTGGGCTCAGGCATCAAACGGGCGTTGGAAAAGTGGCCGGCCATCGACTTTGCCGACGACCACGACGGCTGCCTTTTCACCGCCACGGTTCACAGAAAAGCGGTCGAAGAGCTGGAATTGGTGGATAAAGGTGCATTAAAGGTGCATGAAAAAGGGCTGGGCGCACCTATAAAATCCTCTTTATCCGACCTCCAGGTGCAATTGCTGGATTTTATCCGGTCAAATCCGGCTGTTTCCTATGACGAACTGGCGGGCATGACCCAAAAGGACCGCACCACTGTGATGCGTAACATCGGAAAGCTGAAGGATACAGGCATCCTGCGGCGTGTGGGCTCCAAAAAAACCGGTCACTGGGAGGTGATTGAATGACTCCCACCCCCTACACCGAAGACACCCTCGTTCAACAGACCACCGCCGAGTACCTGGAGCAGGAGCTTGGCTGGGATTCGGTGGTCGCCTACAACAACGAGGGTTTCGGTCCGGACAGCCTGCTGGGCCGGGACTCGGATCGCGAGGTGGTGTTGACCCGCACCCTGCGGGCCAAGATCGAGGAGCTCAACCCCGGCTTGCCGGTCACGGCTTATGACGACGCCGTCCGCCAGATCGTCGCTGTCTCTGCCTCGCAGACCATGGCCGCCACCAACCGCGAGAAGTACGAACTGATCAAGGACGGGGTGCAGGTCACCTTCCGCAACGCCAAGGGCGAACGGGTGCGCCAGCGGCTGCGGGTGTTTGACGTTGATGTTCCCGAGAATAATCATTTTCTCTGTGTGCGGGAGCTGTGGGTGCGGGGTGATCTGTACCGCCGCCGGGCGGACATCGTCGGATTCGTCAACGGCCTGCCGCTGCTCTTTATGGAGCTGAAGAACGTCAGCAAGGATATCCGCGCCGCCTACGAGCAGAACTTTCTCGATTACAAGGACACCGTCCCGCATCTGTTTCATCACAATGCCATGGTGGTGTTGGCCAACGGGGTGGATGCCAAACTCGGCTCGCTCACCAGCCGGTTCGAGCATTTTCATGAATGGAAACGGCTATCCGAGGATCAGCCGGGCGTCGTTGCCATGGAGACGCTGCTCAAGGGGGTATGCGCGAAAGCCAATTTCCTGGATCTGGTGGAGAACTTCATCGTTTTCGACGACTCGGCCGGGGAATCGAAAAAGATTCTGGCCCGCAACCATCAGTTCCTGGGCGTTAACCGGGCCATTGAGGCCGTGCGCGACAGGAAGCGCCGGGACGGCAAGCTGGGGGTGTTCTGGCATACCCAGGGTTCGGGCAAAAGCTATTCCATGGTGCTCTTCACCCGCAAGGTCCATCGCAAACTGGGCGGCAACTTCACCTTTTTGATCCTCACCGACCGCGACGACCTGGATACGCAGATCTACAAGACCTTTGCCGGATGCGGCTTGGTGGACAACGACCGCGACCCGTGCCGGGCAGCGAGCGGCGAGCATCTCGCCCAGTTGCTGGCCCAGCACAAGTCGCATGTCTTCTCGCTGATCCAGAAATTCAACCAGACAGTTAGCGAAGGCGAGGCCTACTCCCGGCGCGACGACCTCATCGTCATCACCGACGAGGCTCACCGCACCCAGTACGGCACCCTGGCGCTCAACATGCGCAACGCTTTGCCGAATGCCAGCTATATCGGCTTCACCGGCACGCCGCTCTTTAAGGACGACGAGATTACCCGGCGGGTGTTCGGCGATTATGTCTCCACCTACGATTTCCAGCGAGCAGTGGAGGACAAGGCCACGGTGCCGCTCTATTACGATGCGCGTGGCGACAAGCTCGGCGTGGCGGTTGGCGATCTGAACGAGCGGATCGCCGAGAAGCTGGAGGAACTGGAGACGGGCAATATCGATGTGGAACAGCGCCTGGAGCAGGAACTCAAGCGAGATTATCACATCATCACGGCCGGGAAACGCCTTGATCAGGTGGCCCGTGATTTCGTGCGCCACTATTCCATGGCGTGGGAAACCGGCAAGGCGATGCTGGTCTGCATCGACAAGATCACCTGCGTTCGGATGCACAAGCTGATCGAGTTCTATTGGAACGAGAGAATCGGCAAACTGGAAACGCGGTTGCCCCAGGCCACGGATGAGCAGGATGAACAGTACCGGCGACGCCAGATTGAGTGGATGCGCCAGACGCAGATGGCGGTGGTGGTCAGCGAGGAACAGGGCGAGGTCGATAAATTCCGCAAGTGGGAGCTGGACATTACCCCGCACCGCCGCCTGATCAAGGAAGGCATCGACCTGCCTGAAGCGATGCGGAAACAGCCTCAGTTCCAGAACATGCAGCGGCTGTCTTTGGACGATGCGTTCAAGGCCGAGGAGCACCCGTTTCGCGTCGCCATCGTCTGCGCCATGTGGCTGACCGGCTTTGATGTTCCCAGCCTCTCGACCTTGTACCTGGACAAGCCGCTCAAGGCGCACACGCTGATGCAGGCCATCGCCCGGGCAAACCGGGTCAACGAGGGCAAGAACAACGGGATGATCGTCGATTACTGCGGCATCCTGAAGAACCTGCGCAAGGCCCTGGCCACCTTTG
>JABDRH010000001.1 GCA_013041835.1 Desulfatitalea sp.
GGGTATGGATGGGTCTATCGGATTGTGCAAAGAGGGGATTTCGGGTTTGTTGCGGTAGGGTCGGAAGGGACTATTTATCAGGGTGATGGCAAAAGCCCGTCAGCCGGGTGGTGCGGATTGAAAAGCAACTAAATCTCTCCGGACTGAGGACTGTAACAATGATCGATATTCCGGGTTCAACGCAGAATGCCATCATGGCATGATATAGTGAAGTACAATACTTCGGATTGCCCCTGAAAGATATTGCAACACAGTCCCCGGCGAAAAATGGTGTGTCGCCGAATTGATTATTAATTTAGCCTTGATGGGCGTGTTAGCCGGTTATTTCAGGCAGATAAGGAATGACTTGTGAAAAGCGAAAAAATTGCGATAGATGAATTGTGCCGGACATTAACAAAGCACAGGGTGATCATACTGGTTGGCATACTTATCGTCACCGGAGTTTTTGTGTACGGTGCTTTCCACATTCGCGGGCATGTGGAAATTGGTGAGATGTTTCCCTATGACCATCCCTATATGAAACTCACCGCGAAGTTTTCACAGGTCTTTGGTAGCGGTTCGTCCTCGGTGCTTATAGCGATGCAAACCAAAGAAGGGGATATATTCAATACCGCGTTTCTCGAAAAGCTGAAAAACATGACCAGGGAGGTGGAACTGTGGGAAGAAGTCAATCCTGCTTTAACCTCGTCAATTGCCTCGCTTTCAGCGAAGGCTGTCATGCTGCGGGCGGGGGGTGAGATTGCCGTGGCGCCGCTCTACTATTATAAGACACCGGAAACCGCAGAAGAGATGGCGCTGTTGAAAAAGCGGATATTTACATCTCCATCCTTTAAAGGGACCCTGGTGGCCAGGGACGGGACCGCGGCATTGCTGGCGACCAGTTTCATGGAAGGTGTACCGTATGATCGCATTCATCTAAAACTTCAGAAGCTGGTAAAGGACTATTCGGATCAAAATATCTCCATCCACATAGTGGGATTTCCTTCCCTGATGGGTTGGATCTACAGTCTTAAATCCCAGATTCTTTATATTTTCCTGCTCAGTATCGTTGCCATGATCGTGGTTCTCGTGCTCATCTTTCAAGGGAGCCTGGTGGGCATGGTCGCGGTAATGGGTAGCTCCTTGATTCTCACTGCCTGGGGCCTGGGCTTTATCGGGTTCGCCGGTATCAATTTCAGCCCCTTGCTCTATGTTCTGGCCTTTCTTGTCGGCGCGCGGATGATCGGCAATGCGCACCAGATTGCCTACCGGTATTTCGAGGAACTCGATTCAGCGAATGGAGACAAAAGCATCGCCTGTTATGAGGCCATGCGAACGATGTGGATTCCGAACATTGCTGCTGTGGCTGCCGATGTTGCCGGGTTCGCCGTCCTTTTTGTCGCGAAAATCGTTCTCATGCAGCACCTTGCCGTTATCATGAGCTTTTGGATGGCGACCATCGCGTTAACCGGGTTACTGGTTCCGGTATTGTCCAGCCTTCTTCCCTGGAAAGTCGATACCGCGGAATGGCAAAAAGACAAATGTCATGAGGGCTTTTTGGCAAACTCGATGATGTTTTTAACCCGCTATTCCATCCGGAACAAGTTTACCCGGTATTCGGTTGCCTTGGTGGTCCTTGCAGTGACTATCGCAGTGGTGTGGCAAGCGAAACACTTGAAGGTTGGCGATCCATCGCCCGGCTCCCCCATCCTCGCGGTTGACCACAGATATAACCAGGATCAGCGGATCGTGAATAGTAAATTCGATCGGACCTCCGACAGTCTGGCTTTATACTATCAAGGAGAGCCGGGAACTGCTACCGACACGGCCGTGTTGAACACCTTTGAGAAGTTTTCCCGGCATATGAAAGAGCGCCTTCCCGATATCTATAAATCCTCCCTGTCCATCAACGACACGATGAAGTCGATAAGTTTAATGTGGCATGAAGGTGATGTGGCGTGGGATCAGTTGTCCAAGCAGTCCGATGTGTTGAAATTCTGTATTTCTTATTATTGCATGCAAGCGGGTGGGTCCACCACTTCCTCCTTTTTCATGGACGCACCCCATGGATCTGCTCAGACATTTCTATTTTTCGCAGATCACACGTCGGATAACCTGATCAGAATCCGCGACGCAGCCTATGCGTATTTCAAAACGCATCCCGCGAAGATCGAAACGGGAGAATTCATACTGGCCGGCGGAACTCTCGGGATGGAGATGGCGATCAATGAATCGATGAAAAAGTACCACGTCCTTATCGACGCGATGATCTACAGCGCGCTCTTTTTAATCATGGCGCTTATTTATCGATCGATAGTGGCAGGCCTGATGCTGACGCTGCCGCTGGTTCTGTCTAACGGCATTGCTGCCGCGTATATGTCCTTAACGGGTATGGGGCTTTCGATCAATACGCTTCCCGTGTTCGCCATCGGAGCCGGCGTGGGGATCGATTTTGCGATCTACCTTTACAGCAGGGCCATTGAGGAATATCCGAATCAAAACGGAGACTGGATAAATACGATTACCCAGTCCATCTGCACCTGCGGCAAAGCAGTTGTTTATACCGCGTTGACGATTATTCTACCGATCATCACCTGGTACTTTTTTTCCGATTTTAAATTTCAGGCCGATGTCGGTTTCTTTTTAACCATCATCATGCTGACGAACGTCATATTAACCGTGACGCTGCATCCCCTGATGATTTATGTCATCAAGCCGAAATTTATCAGCGGAGGCGCCCAATTGAAAAAGAGGCGTCCAATTGCATCCTGTGCCTGCTCTCTTGGGGGAGCGAAAAACAGTTAAATATAAGCGACAAAAAAAAGGCAGCCATCCCCCATTCCACGCCGATGCTGCCGCGTATCGAGCCGATATTGATGATCTTGCCCTTATTTCTGGGGATCATGCTCTCGGCTGCCGCCTTGCAGCAGTTGAACGTACCTGTAACATTGGTTTCGATGATTCTGGAAAATTCGTAAGCTCTGACTGGATTCAGAAAAAATTGCAAAAAATGCGGGACAAAATATTAAGAGTATGAATTAATCATAAAAGGAGACTGGTGTGATTGATCGATGGAATGAATTATGGCAAAAATTGGGTGCCGCCAATAAAATGGAGAATCTTTTTTATCAACTTACCAACGCTTATAATGAGAAAAACCGTGCCTATCATAATATGGGCCACATAAAGCTATGCTTAAAAGAATTTGACCAAGTAAAAGTCAGGTTAAAAAACCATTTGGAAGTTGAACTGGCGATCTGGTTTCACGATGTCATTTATGATCCTAAGTCGGTCACCAACGAAGAAGAAAGCGCTGCGTTTGCAGTCGTGGAATTACAAAAAGCTGATATCACTTGCATTTGCATTGACACAGTCAGGGACCTTATTCTTGCCACCAAGCACGACAGATCAATCAACACTTCAGATGCCGAGTTCTTGGTCGATATTGATCTTTCAATCCTTGGTTATCCACCAGGCATATATAAGGAATATGAAAAGAATATAAGAAAGGAATATGAGTGGGTTCCCGAAACGATATACAGAGAAAAGCGAAAGGAACTCTTAATGTCATTTCTTGGCAGGGACAAAATATACTATACTAAAGCTTTTTCAAATCAATATGAACGCCAATCTCGCTTCAATTTAGAAGAAACAATCAAGTCATTGTTTGCCAGCAATTTGTGACATCGCAATTGATCCATTTCGATGTTGGGTTTCATTTCATTCAACCCAACCTTCGCTGCTATTTAATTTTTTGCGATCGTCCGCTATCTCCCGCTATTTTTTCCAAATGCCACTACGCTGAACTGTTGCGTTTAATTCATTGCCGCGTTAATATACAATTGCTATGAAACCAAAAATTAATCATCCATGGGATCTGAAACCTTCAGAAGCCCTTAATTTGCAACAAGAATTAGGGGCTAAGGTGATTAAGGAAGACCAATTTAAGGAGATACTCCTTATCGCAGGTGTCGACGTAGCTTATGCAAAGCACAGTGAAACAATAACTGCGGCTGTCGTTATTATCGATGCAGCGTCATTAACTGTTATAGAAACGGTTGCTGTCGAGGACAAAGCACGTTTTCCTTACATACCCGGAATGTTTTCTTTTAGAGAACTTCCATCTCTGATCAAAGCATTTGCCAAATTGCAGCACAAGCCTGATTTGGTTGTGTACGATGGACAAGGTTGTGCACACCCTCGTCGATTCGGCATAGCTTGTCACTTAGGGGTAATTTTCGATTTGCCAACAATAGGTTGTGCCAAGACTCGCCTACTCGGTGTAAATGACGAACCACATTGTAAAAGAGGAGCAACCCAGCCACTCCTTGACGAAGGCGAGGTTATCGGAAATGTACTTAGGACACAAAATCGGATTAATCCAATTTATGTATCCGTTGGACATCGCATCTCATTAGGAACAGCGTGTGACTGGGTCTTAAGGTTATCTCCGAAATATCGTTTGCCGGAGACAACCCGTCAAGCGGACCAAGCGGTTAGAAATGCATTAAAAATGACCTGTGATGAGTAGCTTGTATTTCCCATTTAGAAAAGGGGACGGTGATGTAATTATGCATTTTTCTTATCCGATAGGGTGATTTCCATCTCATCCGCAATCAGTTCGCCTCTTCTTACCGCCCCGCTTACTGACGATTGGGTCTAACTCAAGCCACCGTCTCCTTGTTCCTCTTTTTGAAATTTCAGCTCCGCTAAACAGATCCGTTGCGACAACATCCAGGCCCGGATATCCGGCTCCTGCCTCCTGTTTGAGGCGTTACCTGGATCTGGGTGCTGATCCGCTCCTTTAGGGCTGGTACGTGCGAAATAACGCCGATCAGCTTTCCGTCCTGCTGCAGACCCGCAAGGGTTTCCAGGGCGGTGTCAAGGGCTTCATCATCCAGCGTGCCGAAGCCTTCATCCAGGAAAAGCGAATCCACCCGGACATTCTTGCTGGCCATATGGGACAAACCCAGAGCCAGGGACAGGCTGGCGATAAAACTCTCCCCACCGGAAAGGTTTTTCGTGGAGCGAATCTCTCCAGCCTGGTAGTTGTCAACCACGTCGAGCTCCAGAGGCTGAGCATCGTCACGGATCAGCAAGTAGCGGTCGGTCATTTTTCGCAGTTGCCGGTTGGCGTGACCGATCATCATTTCGAAGGTCAGCCCCTGGGCAAAATTGCGGTACCTCTTGCCGTCTGCGGAGCCGATCAACTCGTGCAGGTTTTCCCACCTGCGACATTCTTTTTTCCGGGCCTCGATAGCCGCTTGCTTCTCCTTTATCCGCTCTTTAGCGGCGGCATTTTCACTCAACTGATGCTTGAGACCGGCAATGATGTCACGCAGCTCTTTCAGGGTTTCCTCGTGCGCCTTGAATTGAGGTTCGAGCTCTTCCAGCGACTTGTCGGTAACCTTGCGGGCCATTTCCGTGGCCAAGCGCGTTTCCCGATCCTTTTGTCTGGCTTTCAGATCTGTTTGACGCTCATCCAGATCCTTGGCCGTGGCCGCCAGCTCATCCTTTCGTTCAGGGGACAGTCCGGCCACCAGGAACTGTTCTTCATTTGAAAAGTCAATGGGCGCGAGCGCCGCGGAGAATTGAGTTTCCAGCCTTCTGAGTTCCGGCTCTCGTTGGTCGATGCGCTTTTTCAGAGACTCGACATGGGTCTTCGCGGTATTCCATTTTTGCTGGAGCTCATTGTGCCGGTCTCTGGCTTGCTTTTCGGCACTTTCGGCACCAGAAACCGCCTTGTTCAAGCGCCGTTCCTCATCGTCGGGATTCTTGTCGCCGTAAAGTGCATTGCGCTCATCACTTCCCGTGGCGAGTTCCTTTTTCAAGGCCTCCAGGCGTTCCCGCTTTTCGGCAAGGGCAGTGCTTTGGGTTTCGATAACCGCATCCAGCCGCTTCATCTCGCTGTCGATGTCGGCAATCTGTTTTTCGATGTCCGCCTTGTTCTTGACCTTGGCCTGCCACGCCTTCAGCCGCGCTCTGAGGATTTCGATCAGTGATGAAATGTCCGTTTCAGGGATGTCCGCAATATCCAGCGGCAGGAGTTTTGCAGAAACGGCCTGACGGCGTTCGGCAAAATCAGCCCGGAGTTTTTCCAAGGTGTCCTTCACCTCGGCAAGGGCTTTTTCGGTAGTATTCCTGTCAAAAGCCGCTGCTGACGCCAGCTTTTCAGCCTCTGTCAGGTTTTTTCGGGCCAGGCTTTCGGCTTCTTCGAGTTTTTTGATGGCGACTTCCTGTTCCTCGGCTTTGCTAATCAGCCGGGTCAGGGCGTCGATCTTCTGTTCTGTTTCATCGGGGACAGGAACATTCCCTTCCGCGAAGGGGTGCTTGGTTGCGCCGCAGAGTGGACAGGGCTTGCCGTCTTCCAGTTTTGCCCGGTGATCTTCAAGCTCTGCTATTTTGGTCAGGAAGGCCATTTCACGCAGCAGGGTTTCCTTCTCGGTGCGGTATTCCCGCAGCAAGCGGTCCCCAAGTAGCTGGGTCAAAGCATCTTTGCCCTGCTGAAGCTGTTTTGATGCGTCCTTCAGCTCCTGCTTCCGAATGACGGATTGTTTCTGACAGCCGTCGAATGACTTTGTCGCCTGCTCCAAGGCATTCGAGGCCTTATCGTGGTCGGTCTTTTTTTGAAGGATTTCGTTGTGCCTCGAGAGCAGATCGCTCAACTGTTCTTCAACACCAGCCAGGCCGCTGATCAGCCATTCATCCTGTCCATGCGCCTTGAGGTAGCCGTCAACACGGTCCAGTCTCTGATGCGCCTTGGAACGTTTTTCCTGTTCCTTGAGCCGGACGTGCTTATCTGCATCAATCTTTACCGCATCCTTCCCGCAGCCCTCATCAGCTTCTGAAACAGCCTTTTGCTGATCGGCAAGTTTCTGATCAAGGGAGCGAACCTTCTGCAATGTTGGCGCGGCCGCTTTCAGTTCTTCTTTGGCCCGAGCGGTTTGTTGCTCAGCCGATTTTAGCGCCTCGGCCTGTCTCTTGGCGGAGGACTCCAGTCCAGGAAGAGCCTCTTCCTCGGTTTTCAATGCTGTTCTGTCATCCGCCTGTTGCTTGCGGGTGGCGGTGAGCGTAGCGTATGCACCGTCCAGTGAGGCGGCGCTCAAAGCCCGGTTGAGCTTTTCACGATCCGGTTTGAACGCCTTGATGTCGATTTGCAGCTTGCTCGCCTCGTCATCCAGGCTGCCGATTTCCTTCTTCAGCCCATCGATGGTGGTGAGCCAGTCAATGGCCTTGCCGGTGTCAGCGGACTTGGCGGCAAGATCTGTCTCTTCCTTCTGCTTTGTCTCGAGCGCCTGCCCAATCTCTTTTTCCTGCTCCGGCTCCAGGATTACGATTCCCGCCGTTTCAGCTTGGAGCAGGTTCAGTTTTTCCCGCTCTTCGCGCCGGCGCTCATGGACACGGATGGATATCTTGCTGTAAATCTCAGTGCCCGTTATCTGCTCCAGGATCGGAGCCCGTTCATCAGGTGCCGCCCGGAGGAATGCGGTGAAGCCCCCTTGGGCCAACAACATGGACCGGGTGAAACGATCAAAGTCCATGCCGGTAGCCGACTCGATCTGGTCGGCTACCCCTCTGATCTTAGATTCGTAGATCTCGCCGGAATCGGCATTGGCGATTTCGTGTTTCGGGGCCTGGAATTCGCCACGCGGCTTCTTGCGTGCCCGGTGTTGGCTCCAGTGACAGCGGTAACGCCCAGTCTGGGTTTCGAAAGTCACCTCGGCGAAGCATTCGCCGGTCTGGCGGGACATGATTTCGTTTCCGCTCCTGGTGACCTTGTTCAGGCGAGGCGTCCGCCCGTAAAGGGCGAGGCAAATCGCATCGAGGATCGTGGTTTTCCCAGCGCCGGTGGGGCCGGTGATGGCGAAGATGCCGTCAGATGCGAATGCCGGGTGCGTCAGGTCGATTTGCCATTCGCCGACCAGTGAGTTCAGATTCTTGAAGCGTACTTGCAGTATTCTCATCAACAGCCTCTCTATTCCGCCCGTACGTCGATTTCATAGAGAGACGAGACCGTTTCCTGGTAGGCTCGAAGCAGCTCCGGCCGCTGGTCTTCAGACACGTTCTGAACGTCGAGGCATCGTTCGAACACGTCGTTCACGTTCAGATCGTCGAGGGTATCCTCTTCATGGATTTGTCCCAGAACGCGGTCGATGATGCGGTTGTTCTTGATCCGGAGGATTTCCATCTGGGTGCCGGAAATCGAAGCCTCCAGGCGCTCACGCAAGTCGCCAATGATTTCATCGCCTTTGTAAATGACTTCGAGCCAGCCTCGGGAGTCTGTCGCCGACAATTCGAGAATGCGGCTTGAGATGCCGTCCCAGTCTCCTGTGACGCGCTCGAGTTTCTGAAACACCGGCACGTCAATCAGTTGTACGGATGCAGCGGTGCCGTGGCCCTCTATCTGATCAAAGGCAACCTGGCAAACGCTTTTGTGCTGTTTTGCCTCGCCGAATCCCATGGGCAGTGGAGAGCCGCTGTACCGTAGGGTTTCGGAGTCGTTCACCTTTTGCGGGACGTGGAGGTGTCCAAGTGCCAGGTAGTCAAAACTCGCAGGAAAAATTCCGGCTGTTACG
>JABDRH010000005.1 GCA_013041835.1 Desulfatitalea sp.
CATTTTGGGGCAGTGCGCCTGTAGCCGCCAGAATGCCCATGGCAATGGGCAGATCGAATCCGGTGCCCTCCTTTTTAATGTGGGCCGGCGCGAGATTGACCGTAATGCGATCGTCGGAAAAACGGAAACCGGAATTTTTTATGGCGGCTTTAACGCGTTCGCGGCTCTCTTTGACCGCCGTTTCAGGCAATCCTACGGTGGTAAATGCCGGCAGACCCCTGGCGATATCCACCTCCACCTCCACCACGTAGGCATCCACGCCGATAACCGCGCTGCTTAACACACGTGCGAGCAATCAGGGCCTCCTGCATTCGATATCAGATTGATGCGCAACGGCCCGGGTAAGCCCCAATGAGGCATTGCAATATGGATTCCCGGTTGCATCCGAGGCCATCGAACAGGCTGGCGTGACGCGTCCGTGGTGTTCAATATTGTCATGCCAACCATTATTTTGTTGTCAAAAGTGCGCATCGTGGGATAAGAAGTGTGTCGAATAAAACACATTGCTCCGGTATGGGGATCAACTGCCGCCCCGGGATCCCGCTGGTTTGATGGCAGCAGCAGAAAAAAAGGTTATAGTGCAGTTATAAGGCACGGTCTTTGCGTATGCCTCTTCTGCGACAATCGTATGCGCTCTCGGGATCCATCAGCGCCTTTGATGCGAATTACATTCAGAACCGCGTCCATATCAACAATCCCTAAATGCTGCAAGGTGTACATTATGACCCATGTTGACCAAAGGCAACATTGGCAACAAACACTCGCCACAGAGGCCACATGCAGTGGTATCGCTCTTCATTCGGGCGAGCGTGTCAGCTTGCGAATTAAGCCGGCGCCGATCAATCACGGCATTAAGTTCGTTCGCATCGATTTGCCCAACCGGCCGACGGTATCGGCCAAATTCAACAAGGTTGTGGATACCAGCCAAGCCACGGTGCTCGGAGAACAGGGCCTGATCATTTCGACCATTGAACATTTGATGGCCGCTTTTGCCGGTTTGAGCATTGATAACGCCCTGGTGGAAGTCGATGGCTATGAGCTTCCCGCCATGGACGGCAGCGCCGGACCGTTTGTACGCATGCTCCGATCCGCCGGCACACAGGAGCAGCCCGCGCCCAGAATCTATTTTGTGGTCCAAAAACCAGTGGAGTTGCAGGATAAGGACCGTTTTGTCGGCATCTATCCCGCTCCCCGGTTTCGCATCACTTTCACCATCAAATACCAGCGTTGTCCGCTGATCAAAACCCAAAGCTATGACCTCGATGTGACGCCGGACCATTTTGCCGATGAGATAGCCGAAGCGCGCACTTTTGGTTTTGTGGAGGAGGTCGAGTATATGAAAATGTACGGCTTGGCCAAAGGCGCATCCCTGGACAACGCCGTGGTGATCGATCGCAATGTCGTGCTGAACAACAGTGGGTTACGATATCCGAACGAGTTTGTGCGACACAAAGTGCTCGATTGCATAGGCGATTTTTCTCTGATTGGTTTGCCCATTATCGGCCATGTGGTCGCGAAACGATCCGGACACGCATTCAATCATGCCTTTCTGGAAAAATTCTTTGAACATAAGGTGGCCTGGCGGACCCAGACGCTGGATGAACTGTACGAAAGCCAGGTGGCGACCTTGAAACAACTTGCCAATTAAATATCACTCTTATATATAAATATATATGAAATTCAGGCCACTCCGCTTGCGCTGCATTGCCAAACGTCGTGAACCGAAACCACTATGAAATTACCGGGTCGGGGAATACTAACATGGGTGATCATCGCATCAATGACCATGCTTCCGGGAAAAATGTATGCCCAGGATGCCATGCTGGCGAACATCATCGTTACCAACACCCGTGATGACTTGCTACTCTATTTATCGGTTAGAAACGCATTCCCGTCGAAAATCGAAAGGGCCATCGACAGCGGTGTGCCAGCCACTTTCTCAATCTTTATCAACCTGTACCGCGTTCGCAGCTTCTGGCCCGATAAGCAGATCGTTGAAGTCGACGTCACCCACTCGATCAAGTTTGACAATCTGAAAAAAGAGTATATCGTGACCCGTTCCTGGGAGGAAAACCGGTCTCAGGCGGTGAAGTCCTTTAAAGAGGCAAAAAAATTGATGACCGAGATCGATAGCCTGGCAGTCGTTCCTCTGAGCCAGCTCGAAAAAGGCATGCAATACCAGATAAGCACAAAGGCTAAGTTGAGCAAGCTGACCCTGCCCTTGTATTTACACTACGTGCTCTTTTTCGTCTCTTTGTGGGATATTGAAACCGATTGGTATACCATCGACTTTATCTATTAGCTGTTTGCCACAAGCGAGCATGACACCTCCCGCCAACACGATGAGCCGCTCTGAGCAAAAACTAACTTCCATTCTCCCGGCCGATGAGAGAAAGCGGCGCAGAAGAGAACTTATTCTCATCGTGACCATAATCCCGGTTGTCACGCTTCTAACCCTGATCCTAAACCGAAAACTCTATTTCCAGGCGGATTTTCCGGTCTCCAATCAAATTTTGATGTTCCTGCTCATGAACATCAACCTGTTGTTGTTGCTGTTGTTGATTTTCCTCGTATTTCGAAACCTGGTCAAGCTGCTCTATGACCGAAAACGCAAGGTTATGGGCGCCAGGCTACGCACACGCCTGGTGCTCGCCTTCATTACGCTGACCCTGTTGCCCACTACCGTGCTCTTTTTGTTCTCCATCAGTTTCATTACCGGCAGTATTGAGTTCTGGTTCAACGTCCCGGTGGAGCAGGCCCTGGAAAACTCGCTGCGCGTGGGCCGCTCCATGTACCAGCGCGCAGAGCGGGAAAGCAGCTTCCTGCTGGAGCGCGTCGCCTATCAAATCGAAAAGAAGCATCAGTTGACGGATGCCCAAAATTTGCCCCTGAATCACTATATTCAGGTCGTGCAGCGCGAATTCAACCTGGATGCCATCGAGGTATACGACGCCCAGGCCGAACGACTCGTCTACGCCCTATCCGCTGCCCTGGAAGATAAACCCCTGGCCCCGATTGCCGCCAGTGATCTAATCAAGCCGGCCAACAACGGCGGCGTGCATACCATTTCCAC
>JABDRH010000010.1 GCA_013041835.1 Desulfatitalea sp.
GCAGGTGGCGCAGGGCTCGACGGCGGCCATGGCCGGTTTGCAGCCGGGCGATGTCATTGTCGAAGTGGACCAGCAACAGGTGACCGATCCGGCCGAATTCGAACGTCTATCCGCACGGAATCAAAAAGAAGGCCACCTGCTGCTCTTGTTGGATCGTAACGGAACTACGATTTTTCTGACCTTGGCGGTACCCTGATGGGTGAGATGGATGTAACGCCGGCTGTGCCGCGGGGGAAAAAGACAAAGCCGCCGGTCACTTGCCAGATCTGCCATCAAGACCGCACCGGGATGATGCCGGCGGCCCTGATCCGTCCACATATCATGGCGCAGATCCAGAAGGACCATCCTGATTTTTCCGCTACCGACTACATTTGTAAGGATGATCTGAACCGGTATCGCTTTCTTTATGTTCAGGATCTTCTCTCCTCGGATAAAGGGGAGTTGTCGAAACTGGACCGTGACGTGCTGGAGAGTCTTCACCAGCACGAATTGTTGACCAGTAACTTGAACGTGGAGTTCGACCGGAAGCTGACCTTCGGTGAGTCCCTGGCGGATAAGATCGCCGAGTTCGGCGGCAGTTGGCGGTTCATCGTGATCTTCGGCACGGTGATAGGGTTGTGGATCGCCGTCAACTCCTTCGTGCTGCTGCACAAGCCGTTCGATCCCTATCCGTTCATTCTCTTGAACCTGGTCCTCTCATGCCTGGCGGCCATCCAGGCGCCGCTGATCATGATGAGCCAAAACCGCCAGGAGGCCAAGGACCGCCTGCGCGCCGAACATGATTACCGTATCAACCTGAAGGCCGAGTTGGAGATTCGACACCTGCATGAGAAGATCGACCACCTGCTCTCCCGACAATGGGAACGACTGGTGGAGATCCAGCAGATCCAGATGGAACTGATGACCGAACTGCTCGACAAGCGCACGTAAATCCATTGACAACCAGCGGATACGCATCATCCTTGCGGACGGCCGAAATCTTCGGGAGGCAAAAAATGCTCATAGCTAAAAGCCAGTGGCTGGAACTGGGGATGACTGCGGCTGTATTTTTTCTGATCGCCGTTTATCACTGGCGGCTGGTCAAGCAGGTTCGAAGCAAACCGCTGGAGACGGCCGTGGGGATCACCAACCATGTGCGCACCCAGTGGGTGCGAAGTGTCATGCAGGAAGAAAACCACCTGCTGGCCGTGCAGACCTTGCGCAATGGCCTGATGGCGGCTAACTTCCTGGCCTCCACGGCCATCTTGATCAGCCTTGGACTGTTGAGTGTGGCCTTCAAACCCGGTCTCTACAACGAAATCTCCCAGGCGCTAAACCTGGCCGGCATGCGCGGCGAAACCCTATGGATGTTCAAACTGATGCTGCTCAGCGCCACTTTCTTCCTGGCCTTCTTCAACTTCACCCTGACGATCCGCTACCACAATCACGCCGGCTTCATGATCAGCATCCTTGAAACCCATGACCCAACGGTCACGCCCGACACCGTCGCCGACACCCTTAACCACGGGGCGTTGCACTATACTTACGGTATGCGCGCGTTCTACCTGTCGGTGCCCACGGCGCTATGGCTTTTCGGTCCCGTATGGATGCTATGCGCCACCATGGTACTGATATGGGTGCTCCAGCGCCTGGACCATACGGCGTGAGAGCTGCTGTGCAGCGGGTAGGTTCCATGATGTTTCCCGTGGCGGTCTTCAACCATTCGATCTGTTACGAAACGGGCGCCTCGAATGAATCAGCAGCGATGCTGGTCGATGCATGTGGAAGAAATCGGCCACGGCCCTGTGTCGTGCCGTGGCCGCGCACATAGGCTACTGGTCTGTCAGGGTATGAAGAAAAGATACGATCCACTTCTCTTCCCGGGAATTCAGGCTCAGATTGCCCATTTCACTATGTTCATTCTTAAGGTTCACCGTTTGTTAAATCCTCAGAGTAACGTCCTGATTCGGTAACTTAAATACCTTCAAATGGTCATGCGCTTTTGGCCATCTTTTTTATGCAGCATTGGGGAAAATAAACTGCAGGCATAATGAGGAAGAGACGGGAAAAGTCCTAAAAAGCGGATTTTGTTGTCAACCGCAAAGTAGGGGGCCGGGTATTGACATGCAATCATAACTTTGACATAGTCGCCTACAAAAAAACACAAATTCTTATCTCTTTTTATCTTTTCTGAATGGCGAAAAAGGACTTTTTTATATGAAACGAATGACCTTCCCTAATTTGGCGTTGCCGGCAGTTTGCCTGGGGCTGCAGTTCATCATGGCGGTTTCCGCGTTTGCGCAGCCGCTCAACTTCGAGGTGATTGTCGGAAAATGGACCAGGACCGACGGGAATTACACGATTCACGTACGTGACATCAAATCCGACGGATCTGCTGATATCGGATACTTCAATCCCGGAACAATCAATGTGGCCGAGAGTCATGTCGCCGGCCAGGACGGCCTGGTCAAACTCTTTGTCAAATTGCAGGACAGGGGATATCCCGGCTCCACCTACACCCTCTATTATTATGCAGAAAAAGAGGCCCTGGTGGGCTACTACTATCAGGCCGCCATGGACAGAACATTTGAGGTGATCTTTCTCAGGGAGAAGGCCGAATAAAAAGCCAATCCAAAGCGTAATTGGGGACATTGACTAACTTGACCAAATCTTACCAACAAGCAGTGGCCAAGAAAAGGCCATGCGAATTGGCCGAAGCATTTAACCGGGTGCAGCTTTCCGTGATAAAACTTCCAAAATAGTGGCTTTCGAGATCGAAAAGGAAACGCCTGCTTATGTAACTATAATAAACAATTGCGTTATTCGAATGAATACTGAAAGAATAGACGAACTGAAAAAACTATTGCGTTAACAGAATGCCACATAGCGTATTCCGTCTTACAGCAAATGTGTATATGGGGGCGCCCATAACTTATTAACTTTATCTAAGAGAATAGCCTTCCACCGAGGCAATCTGTGCCGCACGACGAACCGATTTGCTGACCGGCATGGTTGACATTTTCAGCTTACGGCCCAGTGCGGTCATGCTCATGCCCAATTTGCCCACCACCCAAAATGCGCTCGTCGTTCTTCATATGAAGATCAGCTTTGTGCATCGCGCTGACCGCCGATCATCCACCGGCACTTGGCACCAAGTCCCTGCCGGCAAGTTCCGGTCGTTTGCCCTGATCGGCGCTTTTGGCTACAAGCGCCAAATACCGTGATATGGTGCAAAGCACCGGTTGCATCTATACTGCCTTTTCTTGGCATGCCAGAAGCGAAACAGGTCGGTGTTTGTGTGTCAATCTAAAATTCAAGGTTAAGGGCCCAAAGAACGCCTTTTTCTCATCACTCCGGACAAATTATTTTTACTGTAGGAAAATAAGTCTTATATCTGCCTTCATCCCGTGTGATCAAATCCATGCCGAGAACAGCCGCTTGTGCGCCGATATAAAAGTCAGGCAAGGGGGATCTCTTGGTTCCCCTGCTCCTTTTATAACTGAGATAAGCCTTTCCGGCTAGAAAAAGAGCTTCTTTTGGAATCTCTAACATCTGGAATCCGCCTGCTTGCAGAGCTGATTCCAATTCTTCAATTTTTTCAAAACCAATGGATACTTCTGTATAGACTATCTGGTTTATAAAAAGCGTTGAATGGTCGATAGCATTGGCCAACGTGGCTACAGACCAATCAGCCCATTTAGGGTCATCAAGAAAAATATCTAAAATGACATTCGAATCTACTATAATGCCTTTCACTTATCAGACCTCGTTAAAGCCATAATCTCATCTGTCGTCATTTTTACGGTTGCCGAACCACGCAATCTCGAAAACTTTTGTGTTGCCGCCTTGCCGGCTTTTCTTTTTACTAAAAAGATGCGGCCATCCTCCTCTACAAAATCGATCTCTGTGGCAGGGGTTATCCCCAATTTTTCTCGAATATTTTGGGGAATTGTGACCTGACCTTTTGTCGTTACGCGCATCGTGTGACCTCCGGTTATCTGTATTACCGGTATTAGTAATACCAAAGTGCAGAAATGTCAACCCAATTGATAATGGTGGAACTGGGGCCACGGGGTGGAACCGGGGTCACATCTCGAATTGTGAATTAAACCGATCGAACCTGCCGCATAGATTATTATCAGACCGGATACGCTCGTTGAAACTGCCGACAATCTTGTTCACGATCGAATAAGTCACTGCATTGGCACCCATCTTTGGATGGCATGCAGGATGGTTTCGGGCTCCGGCGGTTTTTCAAGGTATGCTTCCGGCGGCGGTATGGGTGCTTGACGGCCCGCATTGAGCATGGCCAGGCTGTGGTGGAAGTCGGTCCGGCTCACCGCCGACAGCATGACGACCGGGGTGGCTTGCAGCTCGGGGTCGTTTTTGATGGCGGCGTACAGGACCAGGCCGCCCTGCTCGGGCATCATCACGTCCAACAGGATCAGATCCGGCCGGACCGCTCTAGCCTGCGCCAGTCCTTCCTTGCCGTTTCTGGCCGCCGAGGCGTTGAAGCCGTTGGCCCGGCACAGGGTGACCAGGAAAAAGCGCATATCCATTTCATCTTCGACAATCAGGATGGTCCTGGGTCGCATGTGCACCGCCTTGATCGAATCTTTTGTCCGTTGGTCATGGCGCCGCGATCATGAGAACAGCCGGCATCGATCCGGTTGATTATGAAAGCTCAGGTCCCAGC